>JBBRUB010000221.1:0-6237 GCA_038248175.1 Cytophagales bacterium
CGAACGAGACGCCCACGTGCTGACCGTCGGCATGGTACCGCAGGTTTAGCTGAGCCGCCCGCGCCGATTTTTTCAGCGAATCAACGTCGCTGACCTTTACCGTTACGGTATCGAAGTAATTTTCGGTCTTCACCGTAAAACCGGCGTTTTGCAGCGCGGTGGCAAAGAGTTTGGTCAGGCCGTGAATACGCTCGGCAATGGCCCGCAGCCCGTCGGGGCCGTGATAGACCGCGTAGCTGCTCGCCATGACGGCCAGCAACACTTGCGCGGTGCAGATGTTTGAGGTTGCTTTTTCGCGCCGGATATGCTGCTCGCGGGTTTGCAGGGCCATCCGCAGGGCGGGATTCCCCTGCGCATCGACCGAGACGCCGATAATACGACCCGGAATCTGCCGCTTAAAGGCATCGCGCGTGGCAAAGAAAGCCGCGTGTGGCCCGCCAAAACCCATGGGAACGCCAAACCGCTGCGCCGAACCCACCACTACGTCGGCTCCCATTTCGCCGGGAGGGGTCAGCAGGGTCAGGGATAGTAAATCGGCGGCAACGGCTACGGTAATGCCCAGCTCGTGCGCCGAAGCAATCAGGTCGGTATAATCAAAGACTTCGCCGTCGGAGGCTGGGTATTGCAGCAACATCCCGAATAGCTGGCCGCTGGTCAAATCCACTTCGCGGTGGTCGCCCACCAAAACGGTGATGCCCACGGGCGTAGCGCGGGTATGCAGAACGTCGATAGTTTGGGGGTGGCAGCGGTCCGAGACGAAGAACGTGGCAGCGGTTTTGGTCTGCGCCGGACGCATGGCAAACAGCATCGTCATGGCTTCGGCGGCAGCGGTGGCTTCGTCTAAGAGCGACGCGTTGGCCAAATCCATACCCGTCAGTTCCGACACCACCGTCTGGAAATTAAGCAGGGCTTCAAGCCGACCCTGGGCAATTTCGGCCTGGTAGGGCGTATAGGCCGTGTACCAGGCGGGGTTTTCGAGAATGTTCCGCAGAATAACGTTCGGCGTTACGGTATCGTAATAGCCCGTGCCGATATACGATTTGAAGACCTTGTTCTGGCTGGCCAGTTTTTTAAAATCGGTCAGGAACTGCCGTTCGGTTTTGGGCGCGGGCAGGTTGAGCGGACGGGCCAGCCGGATGGCGTCAGGCACAGTTTGCTGGATGAGTTCATCGACGGAGTCCACCCCTACGGTCTGGAGCATGGCGTCGAAATCGGCGTCTTTCAGGCCGTTATGACGGCTTTCAAACAGGTCTGTTGGAAGAAGATTGAGTTTCATACCGGGGTTGCCCGCGTGTTTTTTTGTTTGATTTAGAAACTCAAAAATACGCAAGAAGGTGCGATGCAATCTTGTTTAGGCGGACGGGTAGCAATAAAATCTGGCGTGACCTGCTTTTATTGCTGCCCGCTCAAAAAAAAAGAGGGTTTCTAGCAATCTTCAGCCAAGTTTGCACGGTCTTTGTAGAGGGCTAAAACAGGTGGCATTCAGGTAAGGCAAAATGCCTGCTCAACCTGAGCCATCTGTCCACTATTCAGACTACCTGACCCGTAAAATTAATCTTGTACTTATGCTCATCAGCATCGTTGTTCCCGTCTATAATTCCGAGAAATCCCTCGACGAACTGGTTAGCCGCGTGCAGGCTACGTTCGCTGATTCGCCCGACGATGCCGAGCTTATTTTTGTGGACGACAATAGTAAAGACGGCAGTTGGGAGGTTCTGACCCGGTTGCGGAGCCAACATCCGAAGGGCATCAAAATCATTCGGCTGCTGGTCAACTGCGGACAGCACAATGCAATTCTGTGCGGCTTCAACCACGTTAATGGCGACGTTGTGGTGACGATGGACGACGATCTGCAAAATCCGCCCGAAGATATTCCGTTGCTGGTAAAGCCCGTTGTACGGGGCTATGATCTTTGCATTGGAGCCTATGTAGGCAAAAAGCATAACCGGGTCAAAAACTTTTTTGGCGAACTGATTGACAACACGCAGCGGCTGATTTTCAAGCTACCCAGCGACTTTAAGCTGACCAGCTTTCGGGCGGTTCGGCGAAGTGTCGTGAACAACGTTATTAAATCCGCCAATAGCTATCCGTACATTACGTCAATGCTGCTGTCGAACTCGTCTAACCGGCTCAACGTCAGCGTCAGGCACGAACCCCGAAAATACGGCACCTCTAATTATCGACTCGGCAAAAACATTTCGCTGGCCCTGAACCTGATTTTCAGCTACTCGACCCTGCCCATTTACGCCGTAGTGGTGCTTTGTTCTATTTGTCTGCTTTGCTCAGTAGGCTATGGGTTGTACGTGCTGATGTTCTCAATGATAAACGGCAGTTCGGTGCCGGGCTGGACCAGTACCATTGTGGCGGTGTCGCTGTTCAGTTCATTTAATCTGCTGATGTCGCTGGTGTTCGCTATTTATCTGGCGCGGCTGTACAAGCAGGTCAGCAACATCAAGCAAAACTTTGTGATCGATGAAATCCTCTGAACCCGCCCGGCTGCTGATTTTGGCAGCTTCCGAATACCAGCTACCGGTGATTGAACAGGCCCGGCAGATGGGGTATTACATCGTCACGATCGATAACGTCCCGACCAATCCGGGCCACGCGCTGGCCAATCAGCATTATATCGTCAGCACTACCGATCAGGAAGCGATTCTGAGCATTGCCCGACGCGAACGAATAGACGGCATTCTGGCCGCCTGCACCGACGTAGCCGTACCAACAGCGGCTTACGTAGGGAGACAACTTAACCTGCCCGCGCCCGCTGAGGAATGCGCGCGGGTACTATGCGACAAAATTAATTTCCGGCGTTTCTTGCACGAACATGACCTGCCAGTCCCAGCTTTCCATAGTATTGAAACAGCGGCTGAGGTGATTCCGCTACTAACCGAAGGCTGTTCGTACCTGATTAAGCCCGCGCAGGCATCGGGCAGCAAAGGCATCATTATCATTAGAAGTGATACGTTTACCGACCAGCTTTTTACCGAAGCTCAGCAGCAGTCCATTGACGGGCGGGTACTGGTTGAGGAGATGCTACCCGGCAAGCAGGGAACGGCAGAGGGGTTTATGACCGGAGGTAAACTATCCGCATTTTTCGTGTTCGACCGCACTACCGCCCCCGCGCCCCACGTGGCTACCTGGGGCCACACGATACCCGCTACGCTGTCAGCGCAGGCCGAAGTCGACCTGAAACGTCAGTTGCTCATCTGTTTTCAACGCCTGAATTATACCGATGGACCCTTCGACTGCGATTTTGTGTCCCGGTCCAATGGCGTTGCGCTCATTGAAGTAACGCCCCGCATGGGTGGCAACTCCATTACGCGCTTTTTACAGTACGCTTATGATTTTCCGATAGCCCGCTATTCGGTGCTACAGGCTGTGGGCGAGCAGGTAAAATTTGACGAACCTGTTTTGCATCAACCCACCGCCGTCGTAATTTTAGGGGTGATGGAGCGGGGGCAACTGGAATATGACACAACCGAATACGAAAAGCTGACTGCCGAACCCTGGCTGCGTTACCTGCAACTGGACCGGCAAATCGGCGATACCGTTGCGCCGTTCATCAATGGGCGTTATCGAGTTGGTGAGGCCATCCTGACCGGCGCAACGCCCGATCAGCTTCGGCAGAACATCAGTCGATTTACCCAACGGCTGGCTCTACGTGCAATGCCTACCCCCCAACCCAAACGGCTATGATTCCGCGCACCAAAGTAAACTACGCCTTTGCGGACCTCATGCGGGCCGTTTGGGTGCGGGAACAGCCACAGTACCACAATCGGCTAACGACTCAGATTAAACGGCACCTCGGTGCGGGCGAGGTCATTCTGACGCCGTCGGGCCGGGGAAGCCTGTATTTTATCCTGCAAAGTCTGCCGCAGATTCGCACAGTTGTGGTGCCCGCCTACACCTGCAAGGCGGTTGTGGAAGCCATTGCCCTGGCCGACAAGTCAGTGGTATATGCCGCTACCAGTCTCAATACGTTTAATATGGAAGCCGATGACCTGCCGGATACGCTCGACCGGAGTACGGCCATCCTGGCTACGCATCAGTACGGTATTCCGTGCGGTATGCAGGCCATAAATAGGCGGGCCAAAGAGACGGGTGCGCTGGTCATTGAAGATGTGGCGGCTGCGCTTGGTACCGAAATAGACGGTCAACCTGCCGGCATCTGGGGCGACGTATCATTTTTTAGTTTCGATTCTACCAAACTCATCAACGTACCCATGAAAGGTGGGTTTATTTATACCCGCAACAAAACCCTGGCCCGCAGCATCCGGCAGAACTGCGAAGCCCACACCGAGCCGATGCCGCTGAGTCTGAAGCTGAAAAATCTGCTTAAAGGGGCGGTGTTTCTGGCACTGGAAAATCACCGGCTGTATGCCCTGTTTCACCGGCTCTATTTTAGTGGCCAGAATCGCTTTACCAACGACCAGCCGGGTCTGAATCCAAATCTGACCGAGTTTTACCGGTATCGGTTTATGGCGTGGCAGGCCAGCATTGCCAGCGAGCAGTTTGCCCGGTTGCCCGCCATTATTCAGCAACGCCGAACGTATTACCGGTTTCTGCACGACACCCTCCAGCAATACGGCGTACCCAACCTGCCACCCGCCGACGAACATAGCCAATGGGCCTGTATCCGGTTTCCGCTGCGTATTTCAGAGGGAAAGCTGCCTTTTTACGAACGGGCTTATCACGCCGGACTGGACGTAGCCTTTAGCTTTACGTACATAGCCACACCGGCAGATACCTTCCCGGAGGCCCACCAACTGGCCCATGAAGTGGTTAACCTGCCCTTTTACACGAAACTTACCCGGCACGAAGCCGCTGAAACCTGCCGCATTACCGCGTCTGTACTGACCAACTCCAACCAATCCGATGAGCCTGAAAAACATCGTAACCATGATCCGCAACCGTGCTAATCGGGAGCAGATCTATTCAAAAGCCGATTTCTGGGACGCCAAAGCCGATCACTACGAAGGCGATGCGGTCTCCATGTGGGCTAACAATAACCTGAACCGGCTTTACCACGCCGAGCAACTGGCCATTTTTGACCAGTTTCTTCCGCACAACCGCCCCCTGCGCATTTTGGACGTTGGCTGCGGCACAGGCCGAATTGCCCGGTTTCTGGCCCAGAAAGGTCATCAGGTCGATGCCCGCGACTTCTCGGCCAAGTCCATCGCCGTAGCCCGCTCACTCTCAACGGGCACCAACCCAAACTACGCCGTTGAATCGGTATTTGATCTGGGCGAAACCGGGCAGTACGACGCCGTAGTATCGTGGGGCGTACTGGCCATTGCGGCCACCAACCGCGCCGAACTGCGCGATGCCTTTGCCAAGATTCATCGGTCGCTGCGGCCCGGCGGGCGGTTGGTTATTCTGGAGCCGTTTCACCGGGGGTTTCTGCACCGGGTACTGAACGCGGGCGTCAGCGACGTGAAGAGCGATTTGAACACGAGCGGCTTCGTACTGCAAAGCGTTCAGCCCATGCACTTCTGGCCCGTTCGTCTGCTGACTGCTTTTATTACGTTGCCCATGTCTATTACCAAACCGGTATATCAGCTGGGGCAGTTTGTAATGAACCGCGTAGGTAACCTCGGCGACTATACCGCCATGTACGCCGAAAAAGACCCGACCTTCGTATCCACCAACCGGTCTGCTGCCGGGCTGGAAACACCCGCTCACGCGTCGGTCGGGTAACGCCCGCCCTTCCTGAACCTAACCCGCCATGACTTACGATATCCCTTTCAATAAACCCTACCTGACCGGCAAAGAAGCGCACTACCTCTACCAGGCGGTGTATTCGGGCAAGCTGTCGGGCAATGGGCTGTTTACACAGAAGTGCCAGCGTTTTTTTGAGGAGCGATATGGCTTCCGCAAGTGTCTGCTCACTACGTCCTGCACCGATGCGCTGGAAATGGCCGCCATTCTGGCTAATATTCAGCCCGGCGACGAGGTCATTATACCGTCGTTTACGTTTGTCTCAACCGCCAACGCATTTGTGTTGCGGGGAGCCACGATTGTCTTTGCCGATAGCTGCGCCGACAATCCGAATATTGATGTCAACACGCTGGAGCCACTTATTACCCCTCGCACAAAACTCATTGTGGTTGTCCACTACGGGGGCGTAGCCTGCGACATGGACCCGGTGATGGAACTGGCCAACCGGTACGGACTGCTGGTGGTGGAAGATGCAGCGCAGGCAATCGATTCATTTTACAAAGGCCGCCCCCTCGGCAG
>JBBRUB010000222.1:0-6233 GCA_038248175.1 Cytophagales bacterium
CGGAGGTTAAACGAGATTCACGGAGGTAAATTAAATATCTGTGAATCTCGTTTACCCTCCGTGCATCTCTGTGTCCCAAAAAACCTGCTTCGAAAAATCACTTCCCGAAGAACAGCCTGAAGCCAATATTCAGCCCCAATCGTCCCTGCGGAAGACCGGCTGAACCACCCAGATAGTTGGTGTAGTTCAGCGATGCGTCCAGACTGACCGTGTTATTGATAAAGTAGGCTGCACCGCCCCCTACCGAATAGTTGGTCGCGTTGAAGTTACTACGCTGTGCTTCGGGGGCACCAAACCGGGTACTCGACAGCCAAAACTGCTGAAAATCAACCGACGCACTCAAAAACAGACGGAGTTTAGCCGCGCCAACGTAGTAACGCGCAAATGGTGCCAGACCAACGCCGAATCCGCTGAATTCGGACCGGTCATTGTTTGGAACATCATTCGATCCGTATGAGTAGCTGATAGGTACCGATGCCCCAATGACCAGATTTTTCGCCACAAAATACCCCGCCGACGGTGACAGCGATATGCTGAAACTGCGGCTTCGGAACGGCTCACTGCTGCCTGAATACCCCAGGTTTCCTACCTGCGCGCCTACGGTCCAGCGGCCTTTTTCGGTTTGGGCCTGGGCCAGTGCGCTGCCCATGACCAGCATAACGAGGGTAACGATTACTTTTCTCATAACAGTCTATGTTAATTGGTTTGTGACTGCAAGAGTACGAACAAAGCCCAATGGTTGGAAGCCGTTATGATTTTTTATGTTTTTCAATCGTCATCATCATCACCCGCAACGCTCAGGAAGGCACCGCGTCGGGGGGCGGGCATCACCGCATGTTCGCCCCGCACGGCTTTCCAGATGATTTCGTTGAACAGCCGGTCGTCCACTTTATCGGCGTAGCGCAGGTCGATTTTTTCGGACTGGCGGGCGGGTTCGGTCATGGCCGTATTCTTTGTATCGAGGTCGATGTTGGCCGGGATGTGCTTGTACGGCGTCAGATTCGGCGTGTCGGTGAAACAGGCAAACAGCGGCAGGGCAGCGGCATCGTACTGGCTCATGGGCGGCAAACCGAGAATCAGCTCCATCGTCCGCAACATACCCGACGTGGAATACGACGTATGCTCCACGTGGTTTCGCTTCGTATAAGGGCTGATGACGAGCGCGGGCGAACGGTGCGCATCCACGTGGTCGGCCCCGTTCTGGGCGTCATCTTCCAGAATAAACACCGCCGATTCGGTCCAGATGGGACTGTTGGAAAGATGTTCAACAAATCGACCCACGGCCAGGTCATTGTCGGCCACATGGGCGGCTGGCGTGGGGGCACCGATCCGGGCACCGCTCGTGTGGTTGTTGC
This sequence comes from Cytophagales bacterium, assembly GCA_038248175.1. Taxonomy (GTDB): domain Bacteria; phylum Bacteroidota; class Bacteroidia; order Cytophagales; family Spirosomataceae; genus Spirosoma. The sequence goes on from JBBRUB010000222.1 coordinate 1,356, forward strand.
CGAGCCGGATGCTGCTGAAGTGCGGCACGGCGTTCAGCGCGATGAGCGAGTCGAGGTCGCGCTCCCAAACGGCTTCGCGAACAACATCTTTGATACGCAGGTCGTAGTCGGGATAATTGGGTGCAAACCGCCCGTCTAAAGCGGAGCCTTTGCGTTTAGAGTAGGCCTGAAACTCGCCGTAACTACGGTAGCGCAGACCAGCCCGCTGGCAGTAATCCCAGATAAATCCTTTTTTGGGGTAGGCAATCGGTCGGCTTCCCTCGTAGTCGTAGGTGCCGCCCCGCCCGCCGTAGCTGGTAGGCCAGGTTTTTTCGACGAAGTCGTTGGCGTAGGCCGCCGTACTCCAGTTGTGGCCATCGGCACTGACCTCGGCATCGACAAAGAAATTGTCTAACAGCACAAACTCACGGGCCAGGGCGTGCTGGTTGGGTGTTATTTTTTCGGGGAACAGACACAGCGACGAATCGCCGTTGCCGCCGGGCATATCGCCGAATACCTGATCGTAGGTACGGTTCTCCTTGATGATATAAAACACGTACTTGATGGCCGCCGACTTCTGCCCTACCGTACGCGGAATCGGCGAATTGGCTTCGCCAGCGGCCATTTTCTCTTTTTCTTTCGTGTAAGGCGTGTTAGCGTAAACCAGTTTGGAGAGACTGGCCAGTTCGGCTGGTTTCGGCATCGTAAACATCGACAGCGTCCCTTTGAACAGCCCGCCAATGTACTGCGTATCAGTGGTGCGCCGTTCGTAGGGGTTCGGTCCCTGCGGGTTGGGTAACGACGAAAACCCTTTACCATTGGCTACCAGCACGGTTTTGCCCACCACTTTTACGTTGGTTGGGTACCAGCCTGTGGGTACAAATCCCAGCGAACGGCTGCGGCCCGGCGTCGATACGTCGAACACGGCAAGGCAGTTATTATCGGCATTGGCAACCAGCAGGGTTTTACCATCCGGCGTCAGGGCCAGGCCGTTAGGTGTGCTGCCAGCGGGCGCATCGGGATAGAGCGCGGTGGTCACGGTTTCCAGCACCTTCCGGCTTTTTACGTCGATGACCGCTACCGAATTGTCGTTAGCGCAGGACACGAACAGCGTCTTGCCGTTTTTACTGAACACGAGGTCATTGGGACGGCTACCGACGGGAATTTCGGCAGTGAGTTTGTTCTGCTTTGGGTCATAGACCACAATTTTATCGGCTCCCCAGACCGTGATAAACAACTCGTCCGACGTCGGAGACCGCTGGCAGGTGTAGGCTTCGGCGGGCAGCATCACCCGGTGTTTAAGTTGCTTTGTGGCCATATCGAACACGTACAGCGCACTGTCGTCTTTGGTTACGGCGTATACGGTTTGGCCACTTCGGTCTGTTTCGACGCCCGCCACCGAGATGCGCACCGGCCAGGATTTGCCCAGCACCAGCGAATCGGTCTTAACGAGTTTGCTGCCCGATACGTCGTAGATCAGCACCCGGTTGTCGTTACCGCCGGACGCCAGCAGTTTTTTACCATCGGGCGTAAAGCGCAGCCCCACCCACGATTTGGCGATTACGGTTTCATCGAGCTGTTTCTCACCGGCGATGTCGATGAGTTGAATCGTCTGCGTACTCTGCCCATTATTCGTAACGGCCAGCAGTTTTTTATTGGGCGAAACGGCCATATTCAGCGGCAAATCGCCCAGCGGCAGCGAGCGCCCCGTAGGCGTCAGGCTCCAGCCGTTGGGCAGCGTCAGGCGTTGGGTATTCGGCTGCGCAACGGCAGCGGTGAGCGAAAGCAGCAGGCAGAAGAGGGTAAGGCGCATGAGTTGGGATCGTTTTTCACAAAGGTAACCCCTGTCTATACGTATGCTGTTAAGGGAAGGTTAAGCGGGAGGTGTAAAGCTAATTTGAAGGGGATACAGAATTTTTCGTTTTCAACGAATAGTACTACGTTTGTGTGTTACCTCGGTGTGACGACGATGCGGGAAGCACGGAGTAATAGTACAAACATATACTTTAAAAGTACAAGTAAGCACGATAAAACTTTCGCTTAGTGCTGGACATTGAAGAAAACCAACCGTATCGGGACCTTGAGCGGCTTTCGAATTTGAGCCAGCAACCAGTCTACAAAATGTGCAATACTGACTAACTCGTTGGCCACAACCGAGTAGCCGTTACGAAAGATAGACTCCCGTAACAGCAATGGCTCATCAGGATCATTCTTTTTAGCCCGGATGCGATTAAATTGACGAAGGCCTTCAGCGACACAGATTACGTACAACACCGCCACGATAGCCACCAGCAACCGAATTTTGTTGGCTGACTGAAAGCCAAGTTCTTCCAAATCAAACCCATTGCTCTTCAGGTGTTTAAAAAAACATTCCGTCGTCCAGCGGATGCGGTACCGCTCGGCAATGATCTGCTTAGACCAAGGTAAGTTGCTCACTAACAACACCAGCGGATCAGCACTCTGAGGGCCGTCCTGATGAGGCAGGGCAACAAATTGGTAACGGTGGCCCTCCAGGTCAAACCATTGACTCACTCGGCGACCCTTCAAGGCCCGCTTGAGTAATGACCCGTATGACCTACCGCCTGCACTGATGTTGGCTTTGTAAGCCGTTTTAGGCACCCGGATGATGAAATTGATCTGGTTGTTAGTCAGGAAGGCAAACCAGTCCTTGCCCTCATATTCTCGATCAGCCAACAGGCAGAAGCCCGCCAGGGGGTAGAGCTTCATAGCGCATTGCAACAGACGTTTGCGTTCCTGCTGGGAGGAATGGCCCTTCTTTTTGAGATTGCGCCACAATAAAGGCAGGCTCACGCCCCGATAGACCAGACACAACATTAACAGGTGGATTTGGCAATTACCTAATTGCCAAGACGTTCCGTCTAAAGTCAGGTATAAACTCCTGGAACGCCCGTCCCATCGTTTGACGTAATCGAGTAACCAGATGACCAGCCATTTCCAGAGTTTACACTGCGCCGTTTTGTCATTGAAGAAACGCGTGAGCCGCCTGTAATGCGAATCGGTTTTGGTCTGTCGGTTCCCAGCCAGCAGGCCCACATGATTCTTAAGTTTGTTGAGATTGACGGTTTCTTTAATGAGAATGCTACAGCCCACGATAAGCAGATTATTGAGCATAGTCGGGGAGAGATGTTGGGCAAAATCCTTAGATTTGTCCAAGAGCGAGGATTGGAGTCGAGCAATGTGAGTCACGTTACAAAGCACGTATTTCGGCCTCGCTTTTACTATACTCACCCCTCAATGTCCAGTACTGAGAAACTTTCGTATCTTAGACTCGTTGCTTCATTGTCTGTCAGTTAGTTACGTGAAAATTCCACAGTCCTGCACAGACCTCTACCTGTGCATCATAATCCGACCAGTTCCGCGAACATACTTGATTTGACAACACTCGATACCGCTTCATGTCACCTATAACATGCTTAACGATAGTACTCAAACTCGTTTTATAAGTAAGCCCTGACTGGCATTGTTGCAGCAATGTGCTGGAGTCGTTATTTGGTCATTACAAACCTATGTTGAGTTCGCATCCGCTGGCAGGGGTAATGGGCAGTTATTAAGTTTGCCCTTGTGCCCGGGGGATTCTCTGGATATAGCTGGTATGGCGTGGCGATGGAAGCGGTTTCGATGGCAGTTTTGGGGGATTGGAAGCGGGCCAGTCTGGCTGGTAAGGAACGAAAAGCCCTCAAAATATGACAGGACTTTTCAACAGATTGGACACCCACCCGGAGGGGCATAATCTGTGTAGAAAAGCCACAACACATCCAGTCAGGAAGCCATAGCGGGGCGTAATAGGGATTCGCGTCACATCAGCTGTTAATTGATAAAACAAATCATCGATCTAAATAATCAATAAAAATACGCATCATTGGCAGAACTAACAACAACTTGTGTAACAACGAATGGTCATTGCCGACGCCAAAAAGTACCTGCTTTTCATGCAAATTCCCCCTTTCCTCAAACCCGGCGATACCGTAGGCGTAGTGGCCCCCGCCAGCCGGTTTCCTTACGATGAACTCGTCGACGGACTCCGCATTTTACGGGACGAATGGAAACTCAACGTCATCGAAGGCAAGAGCCTACGGGCGGAGGACGGTCCTTTTGCGGGGTCCGATGAGTTGCGCCGAACCGATCTGCAACAGTTATTCGATAACCCTGAGGTACGGGCTGTTTTTGCCGCGCGGGGGGGCTACGGCTGCTATCGTCTGGCCGACGACCTGGATTTGACCGGGTTGCAGCGTAACCCAAAGTGGCTGGTGGGCTTCAGCGACGTAACGGTGCTGTTGAGTTTATTTTACAATGCCGGTATCGTGAGCCTGCATGGGCTGATGCCTCGCCAGTTTGGCCAGCCCGAACGGACCGACGCCCTTGAATCGGTGCGGCAGTGGCTTTTTGGTGAAGTACCCAGCAGCTACACCACGCCAGCTCATCCACTAAATAGAACAGGCCAGACCTCGGGGCCGCTTGTGGGAGGGAACCTGACGCTGCTCGTCAACTCGATTGGTACCCCGACTGATATTGACTTTACCGGCGCAATACTGTTCATCGAAGACATTGACGAGACGCTCTTTTCGCTTGACCGGATGATGGCCCAGCTACGTCGGGCCGGGCGGTTAAGCACCCTGGCGGGCCTGATTGTGGGTCAGTTCACCGATATGCGGGACAGCGCGTCGTTGCCGTTTGGACGCGATGCCAGCCAAATCATAGCCGACGCGGTGTCGGACTATGATTATCCCCTGTTATTCAACTTCCCGGCGGGTCACGTTGATTATAACCTGGCTTTTCCAATTGGGTGGTGGGTGAATTTGCGGGTTGGTGAGGCTGGCGAGGTGATTTTTAATTGACGCAATTTTCACCGCTGGCGGTAAGCGTTCTGCGAATTATCGA
>JBBRUB010000223.1:0-6225 GCA_038248175.1 Cytophagales bacterium
CGTGCGCATTCAGTTGCGGGTGCAGGACGGTACGCTACGCATGACGACGGAAAACAGCATTCTGCCCGTCGTGGATTCGACCCGGACGGATTTGGAGAAAGGCACCGGCATCGGCATCGGTCTCACCAACGTCCGCCAGCGGCTCGAACTGGCGTATCCGGGACAACATTTATTGACCGTGAACGAAACAGATGATGTTTTTTTGGTAGATTTAACGATTAAACTTTCGGTCGCGTGAAACTCAAACTCGGAAACACCATCCTGAATCAGCGGGCCTTGAGAGACCTGTTCCTGATGCTCTTCTCCATCGGCGTTTACATTGGCATCAGCTTCGCACTTACAGAAGATGGTAAAGGTCCTGTCTCACTCCCCCTTGCTATACCGTTCCTGCTGATCGTTGCTAAACTTATCCGGGGCATTCGGCAGGAAATTATAAACGAACGGAACATCGAAAACCACGAACAACTATGAACCAGACAACCTTATACGTTCTTACTGCCCTTTTTGGTGTGTTGGGTGTCCTGCGGCTGGTAGGTGCAGTTAATCAATATAATCAGGATCAGACCGTCGATTGGTGGAAACTGCTCATTGGCATTATCTTAACCGTATCTGCCGTGATAAACTACCGACGCGCCCGTAACATGCCTAAACCCTGACTATGCCCGCTCAACTTCGCTGTATCGCCATCGACGATGAACCGGTTGCGCTCGACGTCATCAAGGCCCACGCCAGCAAGGTGCCGTTTCTGGAGTTGCGGCAGACGTTCGTCAACGCCATTGAAGCCCTCGCGTTCCTGAAAACCGAGTCTATCGACCTGATTTTTCTCGACATCAACATGCCTGACCTCACCGGGCTGGATTTTGCGCAGGTCGTGGGCAACCAGAGTCTGGTGATTTTTACGACGGCCTACCCCGAATACGCCTTGCAGGGTTTTGAACTCAGCGCACTCGATTACCTGCTGAAACCCATTGCGTTTGGGCGGTTTGTTCAGGCGTCGAGCAAGGCGTTTGAGCGGCTGTCGGGGAAGGACAAGAACGGCGCACCGGTTCGCCCACCGTATATTTTCGTGAAAGATGGCTACGACTGGGTACGCATCAACATCGGCGAGTTGCAGTACGTTGAATCAGAAGGCAATTACCTGACGTTTCAGGAGGTGGGCCGCAAAACCCTCACCCGCATGACCATCGGCGACGCCATCGACCTGCTGCCCGCCGACCGGTTCATGCGCATTCACAAGTCGTTTATCGTGGGCCTCGACCACATCGAAAAAATTGAGCGGCACCAGCTCACCATCGGCAAAACGCCCATTCCCCTCGCTGGCAGCTACCGTGACGAACTGCTCGAACGGGTGAAGTAATGCGGGCAGAAGCCCGCCCTGAGTGTCAGCAACAGTGTGTTGGTTGTTGAAAAGACCTGCGCCCTGAACGTAGCAAGTGTGGTAATAATGCATTGTTGCTATGTTTGCTGATGCTCAGGGCGGGCTTCCGCCCGAGTTACTATTATCCAGATTGAAGTGCAGGCCCCGGTTGTCGATGCGCGCTTTGGCGGCTCTGATGACGAGATACGCCACTTCAATCATGTTGCGCAGTTCGCAGATGCGCACCGATACTTTCGACTGCTTATAGAGTTCTTCGTGTTCGATGTAGAGCAGTTCGAGCCGGTCCATGGCGCGTTTCAGCCGTCGGTTAGAGCGGACAATACCGACGTAGTTAGACATGATGGCTTCCAGTTCACGCTGAATTTCCGTCACCAAAATCAGTTCTTCGGGGTGGGTGGTACCGGCGTCGTTCCAGGCCGGTATCTCGGCGGGTGTGGTGGCGTTGGTATAGTTTTCAACGGTTTTCAGGTACGCCCGGTGGCCAAATACCACTGCTTCGAGCAATGAATTACTGGCCAGCCGATTGGCCCCGTGCAGGCCCGTACAGGCGCATTCGCCCACGGCGTACAGGAAATTGATGTTGGTTTGCCCCCACTCGTTCACCCGAACGCCCCCGCACATGTAGTGTTGCGCTGGTACGACGGGGATAAAATCTTTCCGCAAATCCAGCCCGTAATTATCGGTGCAGTAGGCCGTGATGTTCGGGAAATGTTCCAGAAAGCGGTCGTAGTCCACGTGCGTAACGTCGATGAACACGTGCGGGTCGCCGGATTTTTTCATCTCCGAGTCAATGGCACGGGCCACAATGTCTCGCGGGGCCAGTGACAGGCGCGGGTCGTAATGCTCCATGAATGTCTCACCCTTCATATTGCGCAGAATACCCCCAAAGCCCCGCACGGCTTCCGAAATCAGGAAGTTCGGTTTTTTGTCGGGTTCATACAGGGCCGTCGGGTGAAACTGGATAAACTCCATATCCTTACAGATGCCCTTGGCGCGGTAGGCCATCGCAATACCGTCGCCGGTGGCAATGCTTGGGTTGGTGGTGTTCTGATAGACGTTGCCGATACCGCCGGTGGCAAGCAGTGTTGTTTTGGCCAGAAACATCTCAACCTGTCCGGTATGCGTGTTCAGCACGTAGGCCCCGAAACAGTCGTTGTTGGTATCGTAGCGGTGTACGGTTTCGCCAAGCTGGTGGCGCGTGATGAGTTCAACGGCGTAGAAATGCGTAAATATCTCGATACTCGGCAGCGAACGCGCTTTTTCTAAGAGGGCGCGTTCAATTTCGGCCCCGGTAATGTCTTTGAAGTGCAGAATCCTGAAATCCGAATGCCCACCTTCTTTGGCGAGATCATAATCGGTGCCGTCGTGTTCGCGGTCGAAGCGGGTGCCGTAGTCGATGAGTTCCTGAATACGCTGCGGGCCTTCGTTTACCACGATTTCTACGATGTGCGGGTCGCTCAGAAAATCGCCCGCCACCATCGTATCGTCGATGTGCTTCTCGAACGAATCGGCCTCCGACCATACAGCGGCAATGCCACCCTGCGCGTATTTGGTGTTGGTTTCGTCGGCCTGCACCTTCGTAATGACGCCGATTTTGACCGGCTTCTGGATACTCTCGAAGTGCATGGCCAGTTTGGTGGCGTAGCTAAGTCCGGCAATACCGGAGCCGATGATTAAGAAATCGAATTGGTGGGGCATGTTCGTTAACGTTGTTGCGACGAGATAATAAAAAAAGGGGCGGCCAGGTCTGACCGCCCCCTGATTCTAAAACACGTTTAAAACTCGTCGGTTCCGGCAAAGAAGAAGCTGCCTTCAATCTGCGCGTTCTCGTCAGAATCGGAGCCGTGAATGGCGTTGGCTTCGATGGACGTGGCGTACAGTTTCCGAATGGTACCGTCTTCAGCATTGGCCGGGTTGGTGGCCCCAATCAGCTTCCGAAAATCGGCTACGGCGTTGTCTTTTTCCAGAATCATCGGGATAATACTGCCCGACGACATGTAGGTTTTCAGGTCGTTGTAGAACGGGCGTTCGCTGTGCACGGCGTAAAAATGCCCGGCGCGGTTGGTGGTGAGCTGCGTTTTTTTGATGGCTACGATGCGGAAGCCCGCTTCTTCAATCATCTTGATGATGGCTCCGCTGTTGCCCGCTGCTACGGCGTCGGGCTTAATCATGGTGAACGTTCGGTTCGTTGTCATGCTGTGTTTTTGATTTGTGGGCAAAGGTAGGGAGTATTCGCTACCGCTCATACGAGGGGGTTGTTACGCAGAGATGCGCAGAGGCAGGAGAGATACCCGGAGTAAAAACGAAAAGAATATCTCTGCGTATCTCTCCTGCCTGTGCGCGTCTCTGCGTAACAATCCCTCCCGTGTCCTAACCTTTTCGTACTTTTGGGTTTCGATTGGGCTGCGGCCCGCTATGTATGCAGGATATAGAAGCAATTGGGGCAATAATCAGCCAGAAATCGCCCCACCAGATCGTGATTACCACGCATCAGAATCCCGATGCCGACGCCATAGGGTCGTCGCTGGGGCTGGCGGGCTACCTCCGCAAAAAAGGCCACCTCGTTACAGTGGTGACGCCTACCGAGTATAGCCAAAATCTGCACTGGATGGCAGGCGACGACAGTGTAATTGCGTTTGAGGAAAAACGCCGTCTCGAAATCAGCACGTTGTTTGCCGACGCCGACGTGATTTTTTGCCTTGATTTCTCGGCTCTCGACCGTATCAAAGAACTGGCTCCGATGGTGCGGCAGTCACGCGCTCAGAAAATTCTGATTGACCATCACCTCGAACCCGAATCCTTTGCCGACCTCGCCCTTTGGGATACGGCAGCAGCAGCAACGGCTCAGTTGGTCTATCAGCTCATTGGTGAACTGGGTGATAAACGCCTGATTGACGTGGCCATTGCCGAATGCCTGTACGCTGGACTGATGACCGACACCGGCTCGTTCCGGCACGGCAACACCACCGGCAACGTACACCGCATGGCCGCTGACCTGCTCGATCTGCATATCGACGTGAGCAATATCCACCGGCGCATTTTCGACAACGTTTCAGTTGATAAGCTCCGGCTACTGGGCTACGTGCTGAACGAAAAACTGACCGTCTTACCCGACTATAAGTTTGCCTACATCACCCTGACTGACACCGAGCTTAAGCAGTACCGCTCCAAAACCGGCGACACCGAGGGCATGGTCAACTACGCGCTGGCCGTAGAGGGCGTGGTCATGGCCTGTATTCTCATTGACCGGGGCGACGAAATCCGGCTGTCGTTTCGTTCTATTGGCGACTTCTCGGTACGTGATCTGTCCAGCAAGCACTTCAATGGGGGAGGCCACCGCAACGCAGCGGGCGGACGCACCAAACTCACACTGGCCGAAACCGAACAGAAACTTCTGGCCGTGCTGCCTGACTATAAGTATCAGCTTTTACAAACGGCATAATTATTCCAGATTTAAAGCTGGTTATCAACTACGTGTTGCTCCGTTTTACTCAACCTTAAACACGGAGCGTAAGCCATTGAACCTTAAACAGGAAAAGAACTTTTACCAATAAACAATCAACCAAAAAAAGAAGATGTCTCTAAACCATTTCGGGAAAGCCGCTCTCATTGTCGTCGTGTTGGCAGCCTGCGGTAAAAACCGCGTTCAGGTAACAGATAACGGCCTGAAGTACCAAATCCACGAGCAAAACGACGAAGCGGCCCGCAAAGCCAAAGTCGGCGATATTCTGACCCTGCATCTGACGCTCCTCAACGCCAAAGACTCCATTCTGCGCGATACGCATAAGGAAGGCGAGCCTTTTAAGATGCTGCTTCAGGTTCCCCCATTCAAAGGCTCGTATGAAGAAGGCCTGACCATGCTCAGCAAAGGCGACAGTGCCACGTTCTTCGTCAGTGCCGATTCGCTGTTCACCAAAGCCGGGCAGCCGTTTCCGCCGGGTGTTGAGAAAGGTACCGACATTGGTATTGCGGTGAAGATGATAAACGTGCAGTCGGAAGACGAATACAAGAAAGCAGAAGAGGCCGCAGCCAAGAAGCAAAAAACCGTTGATGCCAAAATCATTGACGACTACATTGCAAAGAACAACCTCGGCGGCAAAGCGCAAAAGACCGAGAATAACGTTTATTACGTTGTGACGCAACCCGGCAGTGGCCCCACCCCATCGCCCGGCGACGTTGTGTCGGTACAGTACACGGGTAAACTGCTGAACGGAACCGTATTTGACAGTTCAGATAAGACAAAAAATCCACAGGCCACCGGCGAACCCGTGCAGTTTCCAATCGGTGTGGGTCAGGTTATTCCGGGCTGGGACGAGACCGTAACCAAGATGCACAAAGGCGAAAAGGCTACGCTTATCATCCCGTCCACGATGGCGTATGGCAGCCGACCCAATCCGAAGATTCCGGCTAACTCAGTGTTGCTGTTCGACGTTGAACTGGTCAGTTTCCAGAAAGGTCAGCCGGGCCAGATGCCAGGCATGCCCCAGCCGGGCCGGTAAGCTCTACGTAATGCTGAAGCTCCGGCTTCGGGAGTGGAACCAGTCACTCCCGAAGCCGGAGCTTCAGCATTACACACTGCCCATTTTTTTGCGTACCAACGAACAGAGATGGCTTCCGTTTTCGTTCTATAAAAACCTGTATGTTGCGGCTATTCACCAGTCTGAAATATAGCAGGTTTGAAACAAGTAACCATGACAAATAAGAACAACCGCCTGTTCTGGCTGACGATCCCATTAACCGTTTCGGCATTGCTAACCGGCTGTGAGCAGCCCGGAGAAGCCCTCACGACGCGCAAACAGCGGGAAAACGAAGCCGAAATTCAGGCGTATATTACTCAGAACAACATC
>JBBRUB010000224.1:0-6217 GCA_038248175.1 Cytophagales bacterium
CCCGCACAACGTAACCTTCTTACGTTATGCGGGTTTCGGGCGAAAAAAAACTGCTCAGAAAAAGTACGCCTGCTCCGGTGTCAGACAGGTATTTAGCCGAACGTCGGTCAACTCAGTGTCCGTAATCCGGTCAATCGGCCCAAACAGCGACAGGCCGATTTTCCGGCAGTCGGGACGGCAGTTGGCCAGAAAGCGGTCATAGTAGCCTTTGCCGTAGCCCACACGGTGGCCTTGCCGGTCAAACGCCAGCAGTGGCACCAGTACACTATCAAAATCAGTGGCTGGAATTGGGGCGGCACCAGACAACGGTTCGGGAATACCCCAGCGGTTTTCGGTCAGCGTCATGTCGGGCAACAGCGGGTAGTGGGTGAGCTGGTTCGTTACCATGTCCGTCACCGAAACCACCACCCGTACTGCCGGAAAGTCGCGCCAGAGTTGCCGGATAATCAGCCATGTATCCACTTCGTTTTGCCGGTCAATGGGCAGAAACAGGTGAAGCGTTCCACTTATGATGGAATGCTCCAGAAAAAACCGATTGGCAATGGCCGCGCTACGTTCGGCAACGTCGTTTGGCAACAACGCTTTCCGTTGGCTCAGAAATTGGGTACGCAGCGCGGCTTTGGTCATAGTTGCAGGTTGGACACTCCTGTCCGACCTACTGGTTAAACTGAATACTGTTCAACTGGATGATGCTGTTGTTAGGTTTTCCGGGCTTCATCACCACTACATAGACATCGTGTTTTCCCGTAACGGGCGTGTTGAGCATACCCGTTGCCTGCGCATTGTTCTTCCAGTCGCCGGTGGTTCTGAACGGCGTTTGGCTTATGATTGGCCCGGCGTAGGAATCCAGCCTTACGTCAATAAAGCCGTCTTTGTCTTTCGATGCATAGTCGAACGTCAGCGAGTTGATCGTGGTCATGTCCACATCTTTCAGCAGGACATACGCCTTGTGACCGCCCGCGCTCAGCCGATTGCCCCAGCGCGGAAAACCCACATATGCATCGGCATCAATGGTTCTGACCAGCGAGTTCCGCAGTATGATTACTTCTAAACCCGTTAGCGGAGAAATCCCGTTACTGCCCTTGTCTTGGTACGACGCCATGAGCGTGTACTGACCACGCGGCTGGTCGGCCTTGTGCTGATCGAAGGTCAGGCTGCCCTGCGTGGGCATGGTTTTCACGTTCTGCGCATCGGTCAGCGAGAAAATGTACTTAACCATCTCCTGCGCGTCCTGCACCGGCACCTGCGGGTGGGCGCTCATCAGGTGGTCTTTGCTCCAGTTGCCGCCCCCGCCTTTGATAATTTTCAGGGCCAGTTGCTCCACGCTGCCAGGTTGCCCTTTGTAGCGGTCGGCAATGGCCAGAAACGTAGGGCCAACGGAAGGTTTGTCGATGATGTGGCATGCTTTGCAGTCGCTACCCGCTACGAGCATCTTGCCCAGCGAACCGTTGCCGATCTGGTCTAACTTCTGGTGCCCCATCTGTTGCGATGCCACTGCCACCGCGCCGTTGGGCTGTGGGCTATACGAGGCCGTCATGTTGATTTTCTTGGGGTCGATTTTGTCTTCTTTGTCCGACGCCTTCACTGAATACACAAACGGCTGGCCTTCCCAGAAAAACGACTTATTGCCAGTCGTAGCAATTTCTACGTCGGGTTTCGCATTGCCTACGGTCACGGTAATCGTATCCGTACTCACCTGCCCTGTTTGGTCGGTCACCCGTAAAACAGCGTTATATACGCCGGATTTTGTATAGGTATATGCTACGTTCGGCTGCGTCGCACCCACGGTTTTACCATCGAACAGCCATTGGTACGTCAGCTTGTCTTCGTCCATGTCGGTGCCGCGTCCGCCAAATTTCACGCGCAGCGGAGCCGGGCCAGCCGCTTCCCGAATAACCGGTGCGTTTTTACCATCGGAGGTCAGAAACGCGCGGGCGTTGGCCTGCATCTGCGCCAGTGAATCGGCCACAAACGCACGGGCAACGGGCGGGCGATTGCCCCGGTTATACTCGATTTTCACGAGCCGGGCGTCGTCATTGTCGGCGCCATAGACCGAGCCGTATTCCAGCATATACATAACCCCGTCTTTGCCGAAAGCCTGGTCGATAGGTCGGCGGAAATCGCCGTTTACGGCCATGAACGGCTCGGTTCTAATGTAATTATCGTCTTTATCTACCCGCACGGCCAACACCCAGTTGCGCATCCAGTCGAAGATGAACAGCGAACCGTCGTAGTATTCGGGGAATTTAGTTTTCGAGCTTGACTGCGCATCATAGGTATAAAACTCACCCGCCATTGCGCTGCGCCCGCCCTGCCCCAGTTCGGGAAACTCGGTCGAGACGCCGTAGGGATACCAGATCATGGCCGGATTAACGGGCGGCAGTTTCTGCAAACCAGTGTTCTTGGGCGAATTATTAATGGGCGCGTTCGGATCGAATCGAGGGCCGACAATACCGGCGGCAAAATCGTGATCGCCGTAGGGCTGGCTGTTGCCAATGAACAGCGGCCAGCCGAAGTTACCCGCCTTTTTGGCGTGGTTAAACTCATCATATCCCTTTGGTCCAAGGGTACTGCTATCCTTGCCCGCATCGGGCCCAATTTCGCCCCAGTACAACACGTTCGATTTTGGGTTGATGGCAATCCGATACGGGTTCCGCAAGCCCATCGTATAAATTTCGGGGCGGGTCAGGGCCATGCCTTTCGGGAACAGATTTCCGTCGGGAACGCTATAGCTGCCATCGGCAGTAGGACGAATGCGCAGCACTTTACCGCGCAGGTCGTTGGTATTGGCGGCTGTTTCGCGGGCATCGGCGGCCAGATGGTCAGGGCGGGCGTCGATAGGTGCATAGCCTTCTGACGGAAACGGGTTGGTATGATCGCCGGTGGAGAGGTATAAAAGGCCCGCTGTGTCAAATGCCAGCGAACCGCCGTGGTGCGCTCCTGGCTGGTCGATACTCGGTACGGTCAGCAGCACTTTTTCGGACGCCGGATCGAGCGAATTGTCATCCTTGACCACAAACCGCGACAAGTTGTAGAACGGGTCTTTTGTGTAGTTGGGTGCGTAATAAATGTACAGAAAATGGTTGATGGCAAAGTCAGGATCGAGCGTAATGCCCTGAACGCCATGCCCCTGCTTCACCGATACATCGAACCGGTGCACCAGCTGAGACTTGTTGGTTTCGGGCAGATAGACCGACAGATTACCGCTACGTTCGGTAAAGAAAGCGCGGCCATCGTCGGCAACGGCCAGCTCCATTGGCTCGTTGAGGTCATTTACGAGTACGGTTTTCACGAACCGATTTCCTTCGGGCATCACCGTCGCGTAGGCCTTGCCATAGTCCAGCGGTTTGTTGCTGCCCATTGTCCAGGTCAGCGCACCAAGCAGGTGCTGCACAAACAGCGGTTCGGTATAACTCTCGTCGGTATGGCCCCCGCCGGTGTAGTAGGCGCGGCCCCCATCAAACGTATGATACCAGGCAATAGGGTGGTTACTGCCGTTAGTGCCGCCCTCGTAGGTACTCTCGTCCAGACTGGCCAGTACGTTCAGACCGGCGTAGAGTGAGCGGTAATTGTACCATTCGTCGGTGCGCTCCCAGCGGTCGGGCAGGTGGCTGGTTGATGGGTGATTTTTATCCGTTACCTCAACGGTAGCTTTCCTGACGTTGGGCTGGCTGGGGTGACTGGAAAAATAGCCGCCCACGAGTTTGTTGTACCAGGGCCAGTCATATTCGGTATCTGCTGCCGCGTGAATGCCCATGTAGCCGCCCCCCGCCTGAATGTACCGCTCAAAAGCCGCCTGCTGCGTCTGATCCAGCACATTGCCGGTAGTACTCAGAAACACGACGGCCTGATAGTTTCGCAGACTGTCTTCGGTAAAATACCCCGCGTTTTTGGTGGTATCGACCCGGAAGCTGTTTTCCCGGCCCAGTTTCTGAAAGGCCGCAATCCCCGCCGGAATGGACGTGTGATTCCAGCCTTTCGTTTTTGAGAATACCAGAATTCGTTTGGGCGCAGCCGCTGGTTTGGGCGGAGCGGCTTCCGACACAGCCGGTGCGTTTCCCGAGACGGTTTGCGAAGCCGGTTTCTGGCTGTTCATGCAGGCATATAGCGAAAGAGCCACACCCACCGCGCTCAAACCGCGAAAAAGTGATTTAGGAAAAAGAGTAAATTCAGTCATGGACGGGGAGAATTTCGACGCGCTAACGAATGGGATACGCCGTGTTTATTGGCAATGTTTATCGTCGATGAATAAGGCTTGAAGACGCGAAAACTACCGGATTGGTTTATCATTCCGAGGTACGAGGCATCTCTTCGTAGCTGGTGGGCCTATTGCTACAAAGAGATGCTTCCTTCCGCACCGGCGGACCGGTCAGCATGATGGAAAACATACCCGCTACTCCAGGCACAGCGTCATCCGGTAGTCGAACGGGTTGAACTGTTGCTTCATTTTCTGGAGAAAGGTCGGGTCAGCGAGCTGGAACGTCAGGAAATTTTCGGTACGTTCCTGCATGCCGCCATTGGGAAATAATTCATCTTTTAGGGCCAGCAACTGCCGGATACCCGTTTCCTGATTACGCTCTTCGGCACGGCGCATTTTCTTTTCCAGCCTCGCCACGGCGTTGGCAAATCGCTTTGTTTCGGCCAGTACCGATTTTTCCAGCGTTGGGTCAACCATTTGGGCTTTATGCAGGATAGCGTCCAATGCCCGGTTTACCTGCCCGTTTTCGGTATCGAATTTCAGCGCGTGGCGGGTGTGTACATCAATGAATTCATGCTTCAGTATCAGCGTATCCCGGAAAAGTTGGTCGGGCGTCAGGCCGAGTTTATGCACCCGCTGAGCCGCCACGCGCGGTACGTACAGCGCGAAGTTGCGCGGCATCAGCAACGGAAATGGCGTTTGGTAGTGGGCAAAAACGTTTCCAAGCTGCAACCAGTACGGCACCTCCGACGGACCGCCGATATAGGCCAGATTGGGCAGAATCGTTTCCTGATACAGGGGCCTCAACACTACGTTCGGGCTGAACCGCTCGGGGTGTTCGTCAAGTAATGCCAGCAAATCGCTTTCGCTGAAATGCAGGTCGGTATGCAATACAGTATATGACCCGTCGGGCTGGCGTTCGATGCGTTCGCGGAGCTGATTGTCGAGGTAAAACAGGTTGATCTCGCGGGGCGTGATAATGGCGTCGTAGCCGAGTTCTTCCAGTTGCGTCGTGCGTTGCTGCACGAGGTCATAGGCCGTTTGGGTCAGCAGTTCGTTGCGCATGACGGGCGCAAAAACGCGCTTCAATTCCGCATCATCGGCATCGAGACACACCAGCCCGTCGGCTCCGAAGAGTTCGTTAACGTAGTACCGAACGGCATCGGCCAGCGTGTCGTGATTCAGGTAAGCGGTCTCGAAAAGGGCGAGTTTTTCGGGAATTTCGGCGAAGAGTGTTTTCAACTCCTGCGGGTTCATTCGCCCCACTGCCCCGCGCTGTTCAGTTTGCCAGGCATGGGTATTGCCGAACAGCGAAAAATGGTTGATTTCGGCAAAATCGTGGTCTTCGGTCGCCATCCAATAGACCGGCACAAACTGGTATTTCGGGTACGTTTCGGCGAGTTGCCGGGCCAGATTGATGGTCGTAATCAGCTTATAAACAATGTACAGCGGGCCGGTAAAAATGTTGAGCTGATGGCCCGTCGTGACGGTAAACGTGTTGGGCTGGCGCAGTATCGAGAAGTCCGGCTTACTGGCAATACCCGCGTACTGCCGCTCCAGCGCGTCTGTCAGAATCTGCCGTTTCTCGTCACTGAACGACTGTTTCTCTTCAATTTGTCCGGCAAACGCATCCGGTGTCGGAAAGCGGTTGTAAAACGAACGGATACTGTCATTCTGGGAAATATAATCGAGAAAAAGCGAAGAGAATTGGCCGGTTTGGGCGAGCGGGAGATACTGACAGTCCATTGCGAGTGAATGAGTTCGCTATGCCAACAACCGAACCAGCCCGCAAGGTTCGGATCACAACGTATGAAGAATGAGTAGTAACTGACTCTCTAATTGGGGAATATTGTCAGTAATTACATCCCAAACCAGCGTAGTATCGACACCGAAGTATTCGTGAATCAGTAAGTTACGCAACCCGACTATGTTCCGCCATTCGATCTCTGGGAACGCTTCTCTGATCGAATCGTCTATGTGGTTACAGGCTTCGCCAACGATTTCAATTTGCTTAATGCA
>JBBRUB010000225.1:0-6198 GCA_038248175.1 Cytophagales bacterium
GCTGTCAGGCTTACGACGAACGCCAGGAATTTGCCAAAAAGACCCAAAATCCGACCCGTATGCAGTTCGTAATCCGATTTCCAGAAACGGGCTGTAAACGTCATGTCTTCGTGCCGGTTGGCTTCCAGCAGTTGCGCCGTTGCCGGGTCGAAACTGAAACTACTTTCTTTACGAAGGCCCGCCGTTGGATACGAGACACTCACGCGCAGCGGGTTCAGGCTGTCTTTGGGCAGGTTAACCCGAAGCACCTCAAACGCATCCTGTCTCAGCACCGACGCAACGGCCCGGTCCAGCACGGCGTGGTCGGTCAGGGGGGCGTACACAACGGGTTCCTCCTTCTTTTTGTCGCCGTGCGAAGCCATGTCAATGCCGGTAACTACGATGAGTAGCAGAAACGGAATGGCGTAGAAGCCCAGTACGGAATGCAGGTCGTAGGTGCGTTTGGCGGCTTTGGCGTTCCATTTCACCGTTAGTGAGGCCGGGATGCCGGACCACCGCAAGTTTCGCAGCCGCGCGGGCAGCCACAGCACGAAGCCAGACAGCAGCATAATGCCGAACAGCCAGGCGTTCCAATAGACGATTTTCTTGCCCACCTCGCCCAGCAGCAGCGTCCGGTGCAGTTTCAGGTTGGTGAGCAGCCAGTCGCTTTCCTGATCGTGTTTATCCAATATCTGCGCCGTGCAGGGGTTTACGGTCAGTAGTTGTTTTTCTTTGGTGAATACCTGTACAGCCTTTTCAGGATCACCGAACAAGCGAATCTGACTGATTTTCACGTTAGGTTCAGCCTGTTTCACGGCGGCTATTATCCGGCTTACCGGCACCCGTTCGGCGTCGGCCTGGGGTGTCACGAACAGCCGCTCGTGCTGGGTGAAGTAACGAATTTCTTCCTCAAACGCCCAGATGCAGCCCGTCAGGGCCACCACCAGTACAATGGCACCCGACGCCAGCCCAACAATGAGGTGCAGTTTGTTGATGAGTTCTCTGAATTTCATCTTACCAGCGGTAGTTTAGCGTCAGCATGGCTCGTCGGCCCTGGCCTTTGATGTAGTCGGCAGCACGGGCGGCCCACTGCGAAATAGCCGGGTAATAGTCGGTGTTGAGCAGATTCTCGACTCCCAGACTTAGCCCGGCTTTGGGCGTGAACTGATACGACCCGCTGAAATTGAGCAGCGTATAGCCCGTTACCGGCCCCTGCCCGTAAGCATACATTCCGTTGGCGGCTGGCGAAAACCGGGCGCGTTCGCCCGCCCGCAGCAGGTTCAGGTTCAGGCTCGTTTTAGCATTGGGCAGTACCCGGACGTAGAGCGTTGTTTTGGGCGCGGCAATGCGGTCGCCACCGAGGTATAGCTCATAGTCGCTGTCGTTGTTGTTATCCGATTTGCCTTCGAGGTAGCTGTACGAACCGCCCACGGCCAGAGCGCGGATGGGCGTTACGTCGAGTGCAACTTCATAGCCCCGCACCTGTTCCGGTGCGCGGACAATCTCGAATACACCACTCGGCAGCGTCCGGTACGACGCGCCCAGTTCAGAGCGGCTTTCATACACGGCCACGTCGTAGTGCACAAACCGGCCCAGTTGGCCGGATACGCCCGCTTCGTAATTGTTGACGATGATGGGCCTGGTTTCGAGTTGCGAAACAATGGGCTTTTGCGAGGTCCGCAAAATCCGGCCCAGCTCGTTGATGGAAAACGCCTGCGAGAAACTCACGAACGGCTGGAACGCCCGAATGCCCGCGTAGCGCAGTCCGGCGTTGCCCACAAAAGCGTTGTAATTCAGCGTACCACCCTGCACGGCAATGCCGCCATCGTAGCCTTTAGTTCTGGTGTTGTACGTTTTCAGTGTAGTAAAGTCCGAGACGTTTACGCCGATGTTTTCGTACCGCACCCCGGCTTTCAGGATAAGGTTTTTAGCAAAATCAAGCGTTAACTGCGCAAACGGGGCCGTGTTAATCATGCTCATGTCGGGCGTCCAGAAGCGGCCGTCCTGAAGTTTCTGCGCCGTTTGGTCGTTGAGCACGTCCAGCCCGTAGAGCAGATCCCCGCCAATGGTTTTACCGAACGAGAACGGCGTGTTCAGGTTGAGCCGAACGCCCTGCTTGGCCGATACGATATTCGACTGACCGCCATTTTCAAAGAACTGCGCATCATAACCATAGACCGTTCTGAACCGTTGTATATACCCCACCACCTCGGCACTGGTATTGCCCAGAATTCTATCGAAACTGTACCGCAGCGTGGCGTTGTGGTTGTAGGGCGTTCCCTGCGGGGTGCCGGGTGTTTCGGTGGTTGCCGGTACGCCGATGGTCGGGGTTTTGCCGTACACGCCGATTTTATCCACGTAGTTCAGGTCAGAGCGCGAGCCGTAGTAATTGTACATGCCTTCGATGCGCTGCCGGCTGGAGAGTTGGTACCCCGCTTTGGCCAGCACATTGTACGTGTTCATCTGCCCCGTATTGTAAAACGGCGACAGCGGCTGACCAACGGCATCGCGCTGCAAACCCGTGCGTTCCAACGTACCGTTCAGGACGTAATCGAACTTGTTGGCCCGGCCCGTGAACTGCTGACTAAGCCGGTAGCCTATTGTTTCAGCCCCATTGGGTACCTGTCCCGTTAGCCCCGCCCAGGTTTGTGCGGTGAAGGGTTTGTTGGCATCGGGTCGTTTGGTGATGTAGTTGATGATGCCCCCGTCGGCCCCGTTGCCATAGACGGACGTCGCGCCCTTAATCACTTCAATGCGCTCAATGGCCGACGGGTCGATAATGCGCATATCGCGCCCGCCTGCCCGTAATGGCGTCGATTGCGGTACCCCGTCAATGAGGACCAGCACTTGGCGCCCCCGCAGGGTTTGGCCCGTGCTGGAGGTGCGCCCGGTACTGAACGACAGCCCTGGTACGGTGTATTGCAGGATGTTGGTGATGTCGGCGTTCATGGCGGTTTGCTCCTGAATCTGTCGTTTGCCCACAATAGTCATGGCCGAGGGGACTTCGCGTACGTTTTCGGGTTTGCGCCCCGCCGTTACAACCACCTCTTCCAGATAAGCCGCACTGCTTTCGAGCGGAATAGACACCGTTGTTGTTTCGCCCGCCCGCACCGTTACGGCCTGGGTAGCGGTGCCGTACCCCACCGCACTGCTTCGGAGCTGATACGTACCGGCTGGTATATCAGGAATCGAAAAACTGCCAACGTCATTGGCCTGGACGCCGAACTGCGTTTTCAGAAGCGACGCATTAGCGAAGGGTGCGGTTGTACCCGAAATCTGCCCGGTTTGGGCAAAGCCGGGAATAGAAACGAAAAATAGTGATATGGTGAGAATGAGGTAATTCATGGATGAAGCCCCGTATGGTTGTGAGGCTGTTTGGTTGTATTAATTAGTTCAACTCATTATAGGCCTTTGAAAGGGTACAAACCATCAGGGCGGCCATGCCCAAAAGGGTACGTATTTCGCGGATGTCGGCGCGGCTTAGGCAGGTAGGCAGCGGTTGCATGATGGTAGCCGGGCCGCGCTGACACACCGGCCCGCTGCTGGGCGAAACCGGCCCCACCATACCGAGGTGAACCATAACGGCATGATGAAATCGGTGAAACTCGTCTGCCGATAAACAGCGGTCCAGCTGCCGGAACATAAACCAGTATTGCTGGCTGCCATCGAGGGCAAAACGCACTTCACCGTTGGCAGTGCGGGACAGACGGGCGGTATTGAACAGCGGATGGTCCATAATCAAAAAAGGGGTTTGTGCCTGAGCGGGCGGCCTATGATAGAAGAAGGTTCAGGAATCATCAGCCGCCACGCAGTCAGGACTTTTTGGGTTTATTACTGGCAAACCAGTCAATTAAATTTCATTGATCCATCGGGCTGATAGACGTAGCGGAATGTGTAGTACCGGGATACGCTGCTGACGTTGGGCGTGGCGGGGGCATCTTTGTAATAGCTCAGAACTTCGAGTTTAGCGTAGGTGCCATCGCCGGTTTTCAGCACCAGTACCCGCCCGGGAATAGGCGAGATGATATTGGTCTGGCCGTTGTAATTGTACCAGCCCGCACCCGACCGTGTCGGAATAGCCAGGTTCGTTGCACTTTGGTCCTGCACAAACGTGGCCGAGGTGGGTACGGCGGTCAGTTCGTCAAACGTACCGGTATGCACGTAGGCTGCACCCTTCCCTGCCCGGATTGCCCCACCGTTCACAATGATGGTCGTACCCCGGAAACCCACGTCCCACTTGTTGCTGGCCGAGTCGGTGTTGGCAACGCTTTTGTTCTCGCGCAAACTGTACAGCGTGTACTTGCCCGTGCTGCTTGGCGGTTGGGCGGTATTTGAGCTGGGCGTGGTAGGGTCGGCGGGAAGGTTTTTGACTGTTTGCGATACCACCGGCTGTATAATGGGCGTGTCCTTTTCTTTAGTACAAGCCGTAAACAGGATTGTAGAGACCGCGATAAGGGTAACAGAGATAAGCGTCGATTTCATGATTGTATGTGTTTGATTGTTCGTTAAGATTTACCGTCCCCACGTCCAGCGCAGGTTGGTCTGCCAAAGCCGCCCGGCGAGGGTCGGAATAAATTGCGGGTCGCGGTAGCCCGTCAGGTTATCAATACCCGTCTGAATCGTCAGGCTCTTGTAGGTTTTGGCCACGCTCAGGTTCCAGGTCAGGTAGCCGCGCACGTATTCACCCGCATCGTCCAGAATCAGGTTGCCATTGCGGTCAGCAAATCCGTAGCGACCCCGATAAATGCCCCGCAACGACGCTGAAAAGCCTCTTTTTGAATGCTCATAAAAGAGTTTCAGATTGGCCATATTCCGCGAGCGATTCAGCAAGCCGCCGTACTGCGCGGATTTTACGCGCTCACTGGCTAACGTCTCGGCGTTTCGGCGGAATACCGTACCGGCTGTAATAGCCTCGACAATGCTTTTGTCTTTTGCTTCCAGATATTGGTAGCCCGCCTGAATCGTCAGTCGTCCGTCGGCTCCCAGCGGCAACCGGTAGCTACCGTCCAGTTCGATGCCCTGCGTAAAGACACGGTTGAGGTTGTTATAGCTGAATACATTCTGCCCATTGATTTTGCGGGCTACCACCTGCGTCTCAATCAAGTCGTGGATGTCGTTGCGGAACAGGTTGATGCTTAGCTGGGCGGGCAGGTCGTATTTTTTTTGCAGATTCAGCACCGCGCCGAGGTTATAGGCAGTTGAGCTTTCGGCCCGGATAGTGTTGAGCCGGGCCGGGTCGAGCAGTACTTCGGCAATCTGCCCCTGCCGCTGCAACCGGGCCAGGCCAGACGCCAAAACCTCCGTGCCGAACACTGAATAACCTGCCACGGCATTGTCGAAATTGAGGTACAACTGCCGGAAGTCGGGGGCTTTGAACCCCACCCCTACCGAGCCGCGCAACGCTACAGTCTGGCTCAGTTCATACCGCCCCGACAGTTTCGGACTCGCCTGACTGGCGTATTGACTGTGCGAATCGTACCGCCCTCCGGCAATGACGGTCAGCCGCGAACTGGGCATCCATTCGTACTGCACCAGCCCATAGCGGGTCATGAACTGCTTCCGGTCGTCGTAGCGCGTGGCCTCCACCGACTCGCTGATTAGCCCGGTCCCTACCGTCAGGATATGTTTAGGGCTGATGATATGTTCGGCAATAATTTCGGGGCGGCTGAACGTTTGCCGGAAAAAGCTGACATCGTAGGGTTTGCCCGTGCCGGTATAGTTCAGGTTAGATTCGGTTTGGTAGCCAGTGCGGTAATACCGATACGTCAGTTTCCAGCGGTCATTGACCTGATGAGTCAGCACCGGGTTCAGGCTGTAATCCCGCACTGCCCCCCCGCCCGACACCGCGTCGCTGCCAATCGGCACGAAGTTATTCTGTTGCTGCTCGGCGAAATACCGACCCGAAACGGTCAGCTTCAACTTCGGCGAAAACGTATAGCCCAACCGCCCGCTGCCGGTATAGTTCACGAATGGCGACACCGTTGGGCTACCACTTTCGGGCTGGAGCGAATACCCGGCCGACTGGTAGCGGTTGCCAAAGCCGTATAAACTGAGTTTACCCAACTGAACACCTATATCTGCCGAGAAGTCGCTGGTTTGGTTGGCTCCGTACCGCGCCGACAAACTGCCCGCTGGTTTGTTTTTACCGGTTGCGCCGGTCAGCGGGTCGGTGATAATGTTGATAACGCCCGCGAGGGCTTCGGAACCGTACAGACTCGA
>JBBRUB010000226.1:0-6194 GCA_038248175.1 Cytophagales bacterium
AAGACCAGAATCCGGGATATTGATTTACGTATGAACGAGTTCGTTCCTATTTGTTGCTCATGCCTGCTGCTTTTCTTTGGGATACTTTCCGCAGGAAGCACGGTGCATGGGCAATCCAAAACAGACGCTATGCAGCAACTGCTTACAACCAAGGGACTGGTGGCTCTGTGGGATTTTAAAGAGGAAGAAGGGCAACCGAGAAACGCCCACGGTGTGGCCAATTTTCCGTTAAAAGAGCAAAACGGAACCCTACCGCGCATCAGCGAAGGCCCATGGTCGGGCTACTCAACGCTTTTTGGTAACAAAGCCTTTCTTTCGTTGCCCAATGCCCAACTCGGTAAGCTCAATATTTACGGAAAAAATCAGGGCGTCACCGTCATGGCGTGGGTAAAATGGACGGGTGAGCAACCGGGTTTTGTGGGGGGAATCTGGAATGAATACCTGGACGGTGGTAAACGTCAGTACGGACTGTTTGTATCGCTGCCACATTATAATGGCCGCGATCAGGTCTGTGGGCATATTTCGCAAACAGGAAAACCTACCCCCCCCTTTTCCCTATTCCATTGATTATTCAGCCAGTGCGCAGACGGTACCATCCAATGAATGGTGCTGCGTAGCATTTACGTACGATAGTGCCCACGTTCGGACGTATTTCAATGGCATTTTTGAAGCGCGTGCTCCCGAACCCGTGATTAATCAGTTGAAATCTACCTTTGAAACCGCCCGGCACTATGCGATTAGCCACTAAAACCGCCCTCGTCACCGGCTCTTCGCGGGGCATCGGCAAAGCCATTGCGCTGCAATTGGCCCGGGAAGGCTGCGCGGTCGTCGTGCATTACCGCGAAAATGAAGACGAAGCCAATGACGTGGCCGAAACAATCCGGGTCAGCGGTGGGACGGCTTACGTACTACAGGCCGACCTGACCGACGTGTCGCAGGCGATCCGGCTCGGCGAAGAAGCCTGGGCCGTGACGGGTGGACTGGACTTTCTGGTCAACAACGCCGGGGTTTCGCACAAAACCCATTTTCTGGACGTGACAGAAGCCGATTTCGACCAGTTTTCCAATGTTAATTTTAAAAGCACCACGTTTCTAACCCAAGCCGTCGCCCGGAAGATGGTCGAGACAGGGCGGGAAGGCAGTATTTACACCGTCACATCGGTCAACGGCATCCGGCCTGGCCTGGGTCTGAGTATCTACGGCGCGACCAAGGGCGCACTCGAAACGCTGATGCGCGGGGTGGCGATGGAGCTTGGGCCACACGGCATTCGGGTCAATACGCTCGTGGTGGGAGCCATCGAAACCGACATGAACCAGACCGTTCGGGATAATCCCGATTTGTTGAGGACTGTAAATGAAGGAATTCCGATGGGCCGGTTCGGGCTACCCGATGAGATCGCGGCTGTGATAACCGACCTGCTGGCATCGGGTAGCTACATGACCGGCGCGAGCATTACGATTGATGGTGGCCTGCTGCTGATGCGGGGCTACGGAAAAAACGAATCTTACCAGAAACTATGACGCTATCCTTCCTCTTCTTTGGCAACCAGCCCGACGAAAAATGGGTGCTTTCCCGGCAAATGGGCGTTACCCACGCTATTGCCAAACTCGCCCCCGACCTCACCGGCGATCTGCCCATCCATGATTTTGATTCACTGAAACGTTCCAAAGAAATCTTCGCGAAAAACGGCCTCGACCTTATCGGATTGGAAGGCGACCAGTTCGACATGAGCCGGATAAAACTCGGTCTGCCCAGACGGGACGAAGACCTCGAACGCTACCGGCAAATGCTCGACAATATGGGGCGGCTTGGTATCAAGTTGCTCTGTTACAATTTCATGGCAACAGGCTGGTACCGTACCCACAAAGCCCTGCCCGAACGCGCCGGGGCGTTGGTGAGCGGCTTCGACTGGATAACCGCCCAAAACGAGCCGGATACGCCCTACGGCAAAGTTTCTGCCACCCAGATTTGGGAGAACTATGCCTATTTTCTCGAAAACGTCCTGCCCGCAGCCGAAGTTGCCGGGGTTCAACTCGCCCTGCATCCCGACGACCCACCTGTTCCGACGCTGCACGGCATCGACCGGATTTTTATCAACGCCGAGGCTACGCGCCGGGCGTTGTCCCTGTCGGACAGCCCCGCGCACGGCCTCACCTTTTGCCAGGGCACTTACACCACGATGGGCGAACCCGTAGCCAACCTGATTCGGGAATGGAAAGACCGCATTCGCTTCGTGCATATCCGCGATGTGGTCGGTACGCCCGACAATTTCCGCGAAACGTTCCACGACAACGGCCCCACCGACACGGTAGCGATGTTTCGGGCGTACCGGGAAGCGGGCATCGACGTACCCATCCGCTCCGACCACGTACCGACGATGGCGGGCGAAACCAACCAGCAACACGGCTACGAAATTAAAGGAAACCTATTTGGCATTGGCTACATGAAAGGCATTATGGAATCTTTAACTATGATAAAAAAATGAGAAGCCTATTCTTTTTTCTTCTGACAGTCAGTCAGTTGTTCGTAGGCGAGGCTATTGCGCAGCAAACCATTGAAAAACAACTCTGTCAACCGTACCGCATTACGCCACGCACGGGAGCGCAGCACCTCGACCTGTCGGGCAGCGGCTGGACGCTGGGCCACACCGACCAGCCGATTCAGGCTATCAGCGAATTGGCCAACGTCAAGGATGCGTTTCAAACCAGCATTCCCAATTCCGTGCAGTGGTCGTATTTCAAGGCCGGGAAACTGCCGCACCCCTACTATCACCTCAATTCACTGCAATACACGTTTACGGACGAGAAAGTATGGTACTACCAGAAAGCCTTCCCGATGCCGAAGGAAAACCCGTCCGACCTGGTTTTCCTCTGTTTCGACGGTGTGGACTATTTTTCAAAGGTCTGGGTAAACGACTCGCTCGTGGGCGTTCACGAAGGTATGTTTGGCGGACCGATGGTCGAAATCAGCCGGTTGCTCAAAGCCGAAAATAAACTGGTGGTGGAAGTGAAAGCCGGCAATTGGGGCAACAAAGCGACAGCTCTCGAAGACCTGCCCCGCAACGCTTCGGGTAGCCTGGATTATTCCAAACGCAAAGGTTTTAATCCCAGGGCCAGTGGGCGCATCGTCAAGCCCTGGGTCATTTCGGGGGGTAGCGGGGGCGAGCCTTTTTTCCGCGTGGGCATGTGGCAGGGCGTTCGGCTGGAGGTTGTACCGGATTTTCATCTGGAACGACCCTTCCTGACCACCCAAACCGTCGCCAACAACCAGGCTAATCTTCATCTGTCGTGTGAGGTGTTTGCCAAATCACATTCTCTGCAAAAAACACTGCATCCGTGGAAGAATACACAAATTAACCACCCCAACGCCAGGGGAACCGTGTACAAACCTGTTGCCGAAAAACTAACGCTTCTGGTCGAGATACGGCCCAAATCCGTGTCTGCCGCCACCGGAAGCCCAGCACCTGTTTTGGTGAAAGAGTATCCCCCTTAACCTTTACGAAGGGCAAAACTGGCTCGAACAGAACCTGACCCTGCCTAATCCGAAGCTCTGGAACCCGAACGGTCTGGGCGAGGCCAATCTGTATGAAGTTAGACGGAGCCTGAAAAAAGACGGTCAAATAACTGATCGGCTGGCCTTCGACTACGGTATCCGCACCATCGAGCGGGTAGCCACGGCGGGTCCCCGCACGTTCGACCGCTGGGAAAACTGGCAGTTTGTGGTCAACGGTCAGAAACTGTTTGTTAAGGGTATGAACTTCATGCCGCAGGATATTTTGCTGGATTTGCCCCGCGAACGATACCGCTGGACGCTCGAAGCTGCCAAGAAAATGGGGGTTCAACTGATTCGCATCTGGGGGGGCGGGTCGCTGGAAACCGAGTACCTCTATGACCTCTGCAACGAGATGGGCATCATGGTCTGGCAGGATTTTCCGATCGGTAATCAGGACACGCCTGACTACCCACAGGATATCTGGGAGGCCGAAGTGGTGCAAAACATCGTACGGCTTCGTAACCATCCGTCGCTGGTGGTTTGGTGCGGAGGCAACGAGTTTAATCCTTACGCCTACGGCAATGCCGCCACACTGGGCATCCTCGAACGAAACCTCGACATTTTTGACCCCCACCGATTTTACGTCCGCACTACACCCGACGACGGTTCCATGCACGCCTACCCCGACATGGACCCCACCTGGTACAACCGTAGCTACAAGAACGAAGCCTGGGTGTCGGAAACGGGGATGCACTCCATGCCCGAAGCGAGCGTATTTCGCGAAACGGTCAGCCAAAAAGAGTTTTTTGATTTTGGGAAAATGTGGGAGCAGGACTTCCAAAAAACTCACCCCGAATTTATTCATCACTTCACTGAGTACGGCCCCGCCCGCGTTCCCCGGATGCTGAGCCGGGCCTCGCACATCACCGATGTAACGAACCCCGACCTTGATGCCATCACCGAAGCTACGCAGGTGGGAGCCGGTGAGTTTTACCAAATCATGTCCGAAAAAATGCAGGGTAACTACCCCGTCACCGCCAGGCTGATGCCCTGGGTATTCAAGCGGCACTGGCCCGTTATTGCCATTCAGATGATGGACTGGTTTGGGCAGGCGGCTGCACCCTATTACTTCCTGAAACGTACTTACGAACCAATCCATCTTGCCCTTGAACTACCGTATCTGCTGTGGGTACCGGGCGAATCGCTGGCCATCAAAACGGCACTGATTCATACGGCCACGCCGGTATCCAAAAACTCAAAAATCTCCGTCACGATCTATGCGGATGATTACAAGAAGGTTTGGCAAAAGTCAACGCAGGTAGCTTCCATCGCACCCGAAACGGGCGTTCGCCACGATTCGCTGGGTACGTTCGTGCTGCCTGAAACCTTTCGGAACCGCTTTTTTTACGTAGTCGCCGAGCTGACGAATGCTACCGGCGGTGTCATCTCCCGTTCGGTATATTGGCCCCGTTGCCTGAGCGCCCTCGCTGAGGATTCGACCAAGAAATTATTGCGGGAGGAACCGGCAACATACGACAAGATTGGTGAGTCGTGGATACCCCTGCCCAACGGCCCGTGGCTGAAACCAACGGCGGCAAACGTACCCACTTCGCTAACCATGCAGGTACTGAGCAATAAAGTGACCGAAACCAACCAGAGCCAGCTAACCGTCCGGGTAAAAAATACGGGTACTGTGCCTTCGTTCATGACACAGCTTGACATTTCGGGTGTTCAGCGCGCGTTTTACGCCAGCGACAATTTTACGTGGCTGGCGCCGGGAGAAACCAGAGATATCACCGTTTCCGTATGGTGGCGCGGTGCTAAGGATTCGGCCCTGCTGACAGTAGGTGCCTGGAATGTCCCGGTACAGTCGATTAAGCTGTTTTAGCCAATTATACCATGAAACTATACGCCCTTTGGTGCTGCCTGTTCAGCCTACTGTCGCTCAATACCTACCAGCCAGCCGTTTTGCCAACTGCGCAGACAAGCAGGGCTGTTCGATCTGCCGACGTGATTATCTACGGCGGCACGTCGGCGGCCATTATTGCGGCTGTTCAGGTCAAAAAAATGGGCAAGTCTGTTATCGTCGTCTCGCCCGATAAACACCTCGGTGGGCTGTCGTCGGGCGGGTTGGGGTTTACCGACACGGGAGACAAATCAGTCATTGGCGGGCTGGCCCGGACTTTTTACGGGCGACTCTATGACCATTACCAGAAACCTGAAAACTGGACGTGGGAAAAACGCGAACAGTTCGGCAACAAAGGGCAGGGAACCCCCGCTCTCGACGGGGCCAACCGCACCATGTGGATTTTTGAACCCCACGCGGCTGAACAGGTATTCGAGGATTTTGTGAAAGAAAACAAACTAACCGTTTACCGCGACGAATACCTCGACCGTTCGGCGGGTGGCGTTCAGAAAAAAGGCGGGACGATCCAGTCGTTTCGAACGCTGAACGGCACCGTTTACCAAGGGAAAATGTTTATTGATGCTACCTACGAGGGTGATTTGATGGCAAGCGCGGGCGTGAAGTATCACGTTGGGCGCGAGGCTAATAGCGTCTATGGCGAGCAGTTCAACGGGGTGCAGCCAGAGGTGTTCCACCACGGCCACCATTTTAAAACCAATGTCAGCCCCTACAACGTACCCGGCGACCCTAAAAGCGGTTTCCTGCCTGAAGTCTCAGCAGAGAAGATTGGCGAAAA
>JBBRUB010000227.1:0-6174 GCA_038248175.1 Cytophagales bacterium
CGGCACAAGCCCAAACCGATTCGGTCACGACGACCTACAAAACCGAAGATGCTACAATCTCGAAAAGCGAGATAAAACGATTTATTCGCTACATCACGCGAACCGACATTGAGGAAAAAACCCTGGTAAAACTTGGCTTCTGACCCGGAGCTAATGGCAACTCTACGTCGAACAGGCCAGCATTTGGCATTGGCTTCAATGCGGAGACCAGTATTGAGCGCAAGCTCAGCCCAGCCTTTTCAGCCTACATCGGCGCCAACTATTCATTCTCGTACGCCAACTATGAACGAGTATTGGTAGCTGGCCCACTTTACGGTTCAAATGGAGCTAAGACTGTCGAGGGGACTGATAACCAGCGAAATTTTGCCGTGATAGGGAAGGCGGGAGTTCGATATTACTACGGCAAGACGAAGAAGGTACAAGCAGGAACGTCGGCTAACAATTTCTCTGGCAACTACATCAGCCTCCAGGCTGAACGATATTATGATGACACCCGTCGCGCGGTGTATTACGATCTCGTGACCGGCGATTCGCGGGTTTATACCGACAGATACATCAACACCCGCCCGGTTTTCTCTGCATTCTGGGGGTTCCAACGGCGATTAGGTCGCTTAGGATACGTAGACTTAAGCGCGGGACCGTCTTTCCGGTTGCCTGCCAATTCGTCCACGTTGCTGCCGCCTTCCTTTAAGCAGGTGCCAACGGGTAGAAGTTTGTCCCTACAGATAAACGCTCTGATTGGTCTCGGCTGGTAAGTATCATAAGTCGAATCAAACCGAAGCAACCACTTTTTTCGGCTTTCGTTTTGCCGGTTTCTTCCTGTCAGCGTTGGGAATGGAATGCTGTTTGAGGATACGTTCTTTCTCAGCTACTCCGGTTTCGGTTTTGCGGGGCTGGTGGAGCTGGACGCGGGCGTTGCGGGCGGTTTCTACGATGTCGATGATGGGCGCGGGGTAGTCGGTGCCGATGTGAAAGTTTTCCATGTCCTGCTCCAGCATCGGCATGGTCCAGGGTTCGTGGATGTACGCCAGCGGGCAATTGGCCAGTTCGGGTATCCACTGCCGGATAAATACGCCCTGCGGGTCGTGGTCCTGCGCCTGCTTGGTGGGGTTATAAATGCGGACGGTGTTGGTGCCGGTCATGCCCGCCTGCATCTGAATCTGAGCATAGTGAATGCCCGGCTCAAAATCAGTATAAATCCGGGCTAAATGCGCTCCGCCTTCGGCCCAGTGCATCAGCAAATGGTGCGTCAGGAACGAGGTCAGCATGGCCCGCATTCGGAAGTTGATGTAGTCCGTAGCGGTCAGGCAGCGCATACAGGCGTCAATCATCGGGTAACCGGTCTGTCCGTCGCGCCAGGCGGCATAGTGATCGGGGTTCACGTTTTTGTCGATAGCATCGAACGCCCGGTTTACGTTCTCGAACTCGATACGGTCTTCACTCTCGAACTTCTGCACAAAATGGTCGTGCCACCGCAAACGCGACGCAAACGCCACAAACTGCCGACCCAATCCCGGCGCGGGCGGATTTTTGGCCGCGGCCACCTGCGCCTGAAACACCTGCCGAACGCTCAGACACCCCCACGCAATGTACGGCGACAACCGGCTGCACCCTTTACGACTCTCCAGCGGTTTCGAGATGGATTTGGCATACAGCGCAATGCGTTCACCCAGAAAACTATTCAGGTACCGGTACGCATTATGCTCGCCACCGGGCTGAAAAAGAGGGTTTGGCAGGAGCCAATCAGCAGGCAAATTGGGGCCACGTTGCGTTTCGTACCAGCCGGGCAGGACGTTGGCCGGGAGCCACCGGGTCAGGACAGGGTCCTGCTGCGGACTGCGCATGGTCTGCTGCCAGTCGGCCACCCACGTATCACGCGTGCGCAGAGGCCGAACCACGCCATTACTCTGGAATTCACGCCATTGGATTTTCTCTTCCCGGCAAAATGCGGCTACGGCTTTATCACGCTCGTACGTGACGTGTAGGCCGGTTTCTTCATGCGAAAAAATCGTGTCGATGGTGAACTGTGCCTGTATGGCCCGAAATACGTCGATGACCTCGCGCTGAAAAAACCAGAGTTTGGCTGGACCGGTCTCAACAAAAACGTCAACAGCGGGCGCGTCGTCAAACTCGAACGGGAGCCACTCGTGTACAAACTGAACGGGTGTGCTGGTTCGTACAACGGCGGATAGTTGCCGGTTCAGATCGGTCAGGCATTCGTGTACAAACCGCCAATGCCGCAGGTCGTAGTTGGGGTCGGCCATGACCGACGGCTCGAAGCAATAAAGCAGCAACAGGGGCTTGCCCGCGACGATGGCCGCCCGGAGTGGGGCATGGTCGCGCAGTCGTAAATCACGCTTTAACCACAGGATATTGATTGTCTCGGTTGGCGTCATAGGAGCTATTCAGGATTTTGATAACTCGTTGGTTGACGGACGATACTGTAGCCCGGACCTCCCGGTCCGGTAGCCATAAGGCTAACACAGTAGCGCGTTTTCTTAGCCTTACGGCTACCGGACCGGGAGGTCCGGGCTACAGTATTGCAATCCTGAAATAGCTTCGTAGTTTCATCGCCAACCCGGAATGAGCCATCTGGCCCAATTTAACCCTACGATTTGGCTTTTTGTTGCGGACGGTTCAGAACGCCAGCACGGTTTTTTCGATGATGTCGCAGGCGTCGTGCATCTGCTCTTCGGTGATGACGAGCGGGGGCGCGAACCGGATTTTGTCGCCGTGAGTGGGTTTGCAGAGCAGGCCGTTGGCCATGAATTGCAGACACAGTTCCCAGGCCGTTTCGTGGCCGAGGTCGGGCCGCTCGGTGATGACGATGGCGTTGAGTAGCCCCTTGCCCCGCACCGACTTGACTAACTCCGTTTTCTGGCTCAGGGCCGTCATGCGATCACGGAAAATCTGGCCCGTCACTTGGGCATTATCGGCTAAGTTCTCGTCCTGCACTACCTGCAACGCGGCCACGGTAACAGCACAGGCCAGCGGGTTACCCCCAAACGTACTGCCGTGTTCGCCGGGCAGAATGGTCAGCATAACCTCGTCCGACGCCAGCACCGCCGACACCGGCATGGCCCCGCCCGACAGGGCTTTGCCCAGCACCAAAATATCGGGTTTCACATTTTCGTGGTCGCAGCAGATACGCTTTCCTGTGCGGCCAATGCCGGTCTGTACTTCATCGGCAATGAACAGCACGTTGTATTTGGTGCAGAGGTCGCGCACCCCGCGCAGGTAGCCTTCGTGCGGCACCACCACACCGGCTTCGCCCTGAATTGGCTCCACCATGAACCCGGCAATATTGGGGTCACTTTTGAAGCAGGCTTCCAGCGCGGTCAGGTCGTTGTACGGCACAATGATATAGCCCGGCAGCAACGGCCCGAAATCGTTGGTGCTGCTGGGGTCGGTAGATGAGGAGATGGCGGCCAGCGTGCGGCCCCAGAAATTGCCAGCGGCATAGACCGTTTTAGCCTGGTCCTGCGCGATGCCTTTGACCTTATATGCCCATTTGCGGGTGAGTTTCAGCGCGGTTTCGCCCGCTTCGGCCCCGGAGTTCATCATCAGCACCTTGTCGTAGCCGAAGAACTCGCACATAAACCGGTTGCAGATACCCGCCTGGTCGTTGTAGAACGCCCGCGAGGTCAGCGTGAGCCGCTGCGCCTGTTCGATCATGGCACCAATGATGCGCGGGTGACAATGCCCCTGGCTCACGGCACTGTAGGCCGACAGAAAATCGACGTAGCGGTTGCCTTCTACGTCCCAGACATATACGCCCTCGCCCCGCGAAAGCACCACCGGCAGCGGGTGGTAATTGTGCGCACCGTATTGTTCTTCTAACTGAACGGCCTGTTGGGTAGCGGTACCCGTTGCTATCATTTCCATAGTATGGTCAATTTGGGGGAGTGGGTGTTCAGAAAACTATATCGACACCAACTAACCGGGTTGATTCGGCGTTATTTCTCAAAAATACGACTTCCCCTACAGACGCCCAAACCAGCAATGGCCGCCCAAACCCCAAAAAAAACCATTCCCGGTCTGTCCGACGACGAATATTACTACACCCCGGAAGGCTACGTTGTCTTCACGGCGGTCTATCACCTTAAGCGGGGCTACTGCTGCAAGAATGCGTGTCGGCATTGCCCATATGGCTATAAAAAGGAGGAAGGCTGAGTTGCAGAGTACGAGCTGATTAGCTACCTTTGCGCCCTCATTACGGAAAAAGAATCAGGTTATGGCCAGAATTTGTCAAATCTCAGGAAAGCGCACACGCTCGGGAAACAACGTTTCTCACGCCAATAATAAAACGAAACGCAAGTTTTTCCCGAACCTGCAAAAGAAGCGGTTCTTCATGGAATCGACCGGTCAGTGGGTTACACTTCGCGTAGCGGCTTCGGTAATCAAGACCGTCAATAAGAACGGTCTGGAATTAACCGTTAAAAAAGCGTATCAGCGCGGTACTCTGTCGGTATAGTGTTTCGCCGTTGGTACCCGAATAGCCTCTTCCACGCTGGGGGAGGCTTTTTGTATTAGGGATTTTGGGACACAGAGATACACGGAGGAGACACAGAGTTTCACAGAGATGTTCTCTTTTCTCTTTCTCTTTGTGAAACTCTGTGTCTCCTCCGTGTATCTCTGTGTCCCAACCTTCTTTCCCATGAAACTTAATTTCGCCGACCTCATCGTTTTTGAAAACGACGATTATATTCTCATCAACAAGCCGCCCCACGTAGCGTCGCTCGATGAGCGCACCACCGACCGGGCCGGGCAGAGCATTATCCGTTTAGCCAAAGCCTACAATCCCGATGCGCAGCTGGGCCACCGTCTGGACAAGGAAACGTCGGGTATTCTGGCTATTGCGAAGAACCCGGAGGCTTACCGGCATTTGGCTATGCAGTTCGAGCATCGGGAGGTGACCAAGCGGTACCATGCCGTAGCGAACGGGGTTCATGATTTCGATGGCATTTCGGTCTATCTGCCCATTTCGCCCATCAAGGACGGAACGGCGGTGCGCATCGACCGGGAGAAAGGCAAGATAGCCGAGACTATTTTCAATACCCTGCAAGCCTACCGTACCACCACGCTCGTCGAGTGTATGCCCATTACGGGCCGGATGCACCAGATTCGGGTACACCTGATGTGTTTGAAAGCCCCCATTGCCAACGACCCGACCTATGGCGGGAAACCGGTTTTTCTGTCGGACGTAAAACGGAAGTTTAACCTGAAACAGGAAACCGAAGAGTTACCGCTCATTCAGCGGGTGGCCCTGCACGCGTATTCACTCACGTTTACGCTGTTAGATGGCACCGAACAAACGTTTGTGGCCCCCTACCCAAAAGACTTTGGCGTACTGGTAAAGCAGTTAGAGAAGTTTGCCTGATTTATTTTTGTCATGCTAACCGGAATACCGGACCGGAAGGAAGCATCTGCCGTCTGCAAATAGAGAAAACAACCGCTACCGAAGATGCTTCCTTCGTCAGCATGACAAAAAAACTATGTTTGTACACACCGTTTTCTTCTGGCTTAACCACCCCGAAAATCAGGACGATCACAACGCCCTCCGCACCGGTTTTGAATCGCTCAAAGGCATCGACGCCATCTCACAGGCATACGTCGGCACCCCCGCTGATACCCGCCGACCAGTTGTTGACCATAGCTATGACTTCTCGCTGACGTTTGTCTTCGCAGACCGGGACGCCCACGATAGATATCAGGTTCATCCTGTTCACCTCGAATTTGTGGACACGTGCAAGCATCTCTGGCAGCGGGTGCAGATTTATGATGCAGTAAGTTAAGGGGGTAGTAAGGGGTACAAGAAAGGGTGTAGGGTGTAAGTCTCGCGTCAGCTACTTACACCCTACACCCTTTTTGCCCTTTAAACCTTCTATACCATTACGTCAATTTTCAGGTCCATATTGCCCTTCACGGCTTTGGAGTAGGGACAAACGGCGTGGGCAGTTTCGGCGAGTTGCTGAAGCTCGTCTTTGTCCATGCCGGGAGCTTTGACGGTAATTTTGCCCGACAAAAACATGTTGTTGCCGTCTTTGTTGAGCGAGATGGCTACTTCTACGGCATGGGTGGGCAATATCGTTTTCCGGCGTTCGGCAACGGCCATCAGCGCACCATTGTAGCAGGCACTGTAGGCCGCAGCAAACAGCATTTCGGGGTTAGCAG
>JBBRUB010000228.1:0-6168 GCA_038248175.1 Cytophagales bacterium
AAACCGCCGTTGTACCCGTCCGGCCACCGGCCTGCGCCGAGCCGCCCAAACCAAAGCCGTTATTGAATACTGACCCGTCTATAGTGACGTTGTTGAAGCGGGCATCCTGACCGGCAAATGACTGCCCGTTACCGTACGCATTGTATTTGGTAATGTCGTTGAGCGTCCGGCCAATGGTTGGGGTCGTGTTGATAGTTTCACGGTTAAACGAAGCGGCTGCTCCCGTGCGATCGGAACTAAAAATATCGCTCCGGGTTCCTGAAACCACCACTTCGCTCAGGTTGGTACCCTCATCGGCCAGTTTGAAATTGACATTGGCCGTGCTACCCAGCGCAGCAAAGGTATTTTCGATCACCTGCTCCTTGAAGCCAACGTACGACACCGTAATCACGTACGGGCCACCTACCCGGACGTTGGGCATATTGTATACTCCGGCAGTGTTCGTAACGGCACCGTAGCGAGTACCGGAAGGCTGGTGAATGGCCACCACCGTTGCTCCCGGCAATCCTTCACCTTTCGCATCGGTTACGAAGCCGTTAATGGCTGATGATGTTACCTGCGCCATAGCTCCGCTTCCGCCGAGAACAGCCAACAGCATACTACCAAGCAACACCAGCGTTGCTCTGACATTCAGTAGTTTTTTAGACATAGTTGTGTTTGGTTGATTCATTTTTGTTGTGAAGTGTATCCGTTTGAACTACCCTTCAATTTGGGCGCAAAGATGGGATAAATTATGCTGACCACAAGGCAGGATTTCTTCAAAAAGTACCAGCCTACACGAGTAAGCGGTCATATATCACGGAATAGGCCAAAATGAGCCACTTACCTTTCTATTCCTGTATGTTATGTTTTTGTTAAGCCGGGGTTAGCACCCAGTTTGCCCGTAAACCCGGCCCGAACCTTCCGGTTTCCGGTTGCGTACTACCCACGAACTGATCGCAAAAAACTACGCACACACCATTTGCGTTAGTCAATCATGACACAAACCGAATCTGCCCCCATCAAACTTACCCAGTACAGCCACGGCGCGGGCTGCGGCTGCAAAATATCGCCGAAGATTTTAGATAAAATACTTCACAGTAACGCTACGGCCTCCCAGCCCCGTTACGAAAGCCTGCTCGTGGGCAATGACTCGCGCGACGATGCCGCCGTGATGGACCTCGGCAATGGCGAAGCTATCATCAGCACCACCGATTTTTTTATGCCTATTGTTGATGACGCCTTTGATTTTGGGCGCATTGCCTCGGCCAATGCCATCAGCGACGTCTATGCAATGGGGGGCCAGCCCATCATGGCTATCGCTATTCTGGGCTGGCCGCTGGACAAACTGCCGCCCGAAGTAGCCGGACAAGTAATGGAAGGGGCGCGCAGCATCTGTCAGGAAGCCGGTATTCCACTGGCGGGAGGCCATAGCATCGACTCGCCAGAGCCTATTTTTGGACTGGCCGTAACGGGTAAAGTACGTATCGATCACCTCAAGCAGAACAACACGGCCACCACAGGTTGTAAGTTATACCTCACCAAACCACTGGGCGTCGGCATTTTAACTACCGCCCAGAAAAAAGGCATTCTTCAGCCTGAACACGCCAATATGGCCCCGGCGCAAATGGCGCAGCTCAACAGCTTCGGTACAGTGCTGGGCAGACTACCCTACGTAAAAGCGCTGACCGACGTAACGGGCTTTGGGCTGCTGGGCCACCTCACCGAAATGGCCGAAGGTTCCGGCCTGAGCGCGGTTATCGACTATGCCGACGTACCGAAATTATCCGTTGTGGACGAATACCTCGCTCAAAAAAGCTTTCCCGGCGGCACGGTACGCAACTGGGACAGCTACGGCCACAAAATCAGCGACCTCACCGAAACCCAACGCTACGTCCTGGCCGACCCGCAAACGTCGGGCGGGCTGCTCATCGCCGTTGAACCCCACAGCACCGAAGAGTTTGAGCGCGTAGCTACCGAGAATGGGTTGTCCTTACAATCGTTTGGCGAGTTGGTAGCCAAACGGGAGAACGTGGTGTACGTCAATTAAATTCTGAATGAGCGAATGAGTGAATATGGCTGACGCAGGCAGTATGCTGCTGGAGATATTCATTCATTCGCTCATTCACTCATTCATAAAATGAAACTATACTTTAGAGAAGTTGGCAATGCCACTGACCCGGCCATTGTGCTGATACACGGCGTTTTTGGCTCGTCAGACAACTGGTTTACAGTTAGCAAAGCCATTGCCGAACACGGCTACCACGTCCTGTCAGTAGATCAGCGCAATCATGGGCAATCGCCCCGGCACAATACGCATGACTACACGGGCATGGCGGATGATCTGCATAAATTTCTGCTTGATCAGCAACTCGAAAAGCCGGTTTTGCTGGGCCATTCGATGGGCGGTAAAACGGTAATGCAGTATGCTATGGATTTCCCGAATACAGGCCAATCCGTCGATTTCAGCAAACTTGTTGTGGTTGATATTGCGCCGAAGTTTTACCCGGTACACCACGCTGATATTATTCGCGGTCTGAACGCCATCGACCTGGCCAGCATCAAAACCCGCAGTGAGGCCGATAAAATATTGAGTCAGTACGAGTCTATACTTCCGGTGCGGCAGTTTCTGCTCAAAAACCTGTACCGTAACGAAGAGGGAACGTTTGACTGGCGGCTCAACCTACCTGTAATCGAGCGCGAAGTGGACAGCATCGGCGACGAACTGACCAACCCCCGCATCGTAACGGAACCTACGCTGTTCATGCGCGGCAGCGAATCACCGTATATTCAGGACGAAGACATTCCGGCCATCAAACGCATCTTCCCCAACGCCATCATCGAAACCATTCAGGGAGCCAGCCACTGGGTTCACGCCCAAAAGCCGGACGAATTTGTGAGCTTATTGATGGATTTTTTAACGGCAAAGTGATGCTACACTCCGGTGGCAAGACAAGCACAAGGGACACAAAGAAAAACTTAGCGACCTTTGCGACAACTTTGCGCCTTTGCAGTTAAAAAAACATGCCAACACTCTACCTCATCCCAACCCTCCTCGCCGACGATACGGCTGAGCTGGTCCTGCCGCCCCACATTCGCAACGTAATCGAGAAAACCGACGCGTATTTCGTGGAGAATGTACGTACAGCCCGCCGGTTCATTACGGGCCTGAAAACCAGCCGTGTCATTGACGAAACGACCTTTTTCGACCTCAACAAAGACACCCCCCCTGCCGATACGCGCCGTCAGATTCAGGAACTCATGGAGCGCAAACGCAACGCGGGCGTTCTCTCCGAAGCGGGTTGCCCCGGCGTAGCCGATCCTGGCGCGGTAGTGGTAGGCATGGCGCACACGCTGGGCTGGCGGGTGGAGCCGCTGGTGGGGCCGTCGAGCATTTTACTGGCCCTGATGGCGTCGGGACTGAATGGGCAGTCGTTCATATTTCACGGCTATCTGCCCATCGAAAAGGCCGATCGCTCCAGTGCCATCCGGTTTCTGGACAAGGAAGCTCAGGCGCGGCAGCAGACTCAGATTTTCATGGAAACGCCTTACCGCAACGATGCGCTCTTTGCCGACATCATGCTCAACGCGCAGGGCAACACCCGCCTGTGCGTTGCCTGCAACCTGACCGCCCCCGATGCTTTTGTCAAAACCCTGACCATCCGCGAATGGAAAACACAGGTGCCTGACCTGCGCAAAAAACCAACCGTGTTTTTACTTTTATGATCCAATCCTTCACCTTCTCGCCCTTTCAGGAGAACACCTACGTCGTTATTGACGAGGCCACGAACGAAACCGTTATCATTGACCCCGGCATGTACGATCAGGCGGAAAAAGAGACGCTAAGCCAGTTTATTGATGGGCGTAAACTGAACCTGACAGCCATTCTGCTAACTCACGCTCACCTCGATCACGTGTTTGGTGTGGCGTATCTGAAGCGGAAGTACGGCGTAAACGTCTTTCTGCATCCCAAAGACGAAGTGATTTTCAACGATGTTCCCACCCGCGCCACGACGTATGGACTACGCGGCTATGAACACAGCGAAGTAGACGAATGGCTGACCGAAGGTGACCGCATCCGATTCGGAAATACCGCGCTGGATGTAATTTTTACACCCGGCCACGCGCCCGGTCACGTGGCATTTGTGAACCATGTTGACCGGTATATTGTGGGGGGCGATGTCTTGTTCCGGGGCAGCGTGGGCCGTACCGATTTTCCATACTGCAACCACGCCGACCTGCTCAATAGCATCGAAACCCAGTTCATGACCTTGCCCAATGATTACGTAGTCTATCCCGGCCACAACGAACCAACGACGATTGGGCAGGAGCGCAAATCGAACCCTTTTTTGAATTAGTGTTGAAGCACCTCCCCAACGCCATGACCTGCGGCAATCTGCTGTGCGGGTGCATTGGCCTCGTAATGACCCTGCGTGGTGAACTGGTTACGGCCTCATGGCTGATTGGTCTGGCCCTGGTGCTGGACTTTGGCGATGGCTTTGTGGCCCGGCTGGTAAATGTATCGGGGCCGTTCGGTAAAGAACTCGACTCGCTGGCCGATATGGTTACGTTTGGTGCGTTGCCCGCTACCATGATGTTTCAACTGGGCTGGTTTCAGGGGCTGGGCAGCATTGCTTATCTGGCGTTTCTAATTGCGGTGCTGTCGGCACTAAGGCTGGCAAAATTCAATCTCGACACCCGGCAGTCTGAGTCGTTCATTGGGTTACCTACGCCCGCCAATACCATGATTATTGCCGCTTTGCCGCTTATGGAACGGTATCAGCCACAGTTTGACGCCATTTGGAAAAACGACATTGTCTGGGGTATTCTCGTTGCCTTTTCGTTCATGCTCGTAGCTGAACTACCCCTTTTCGCGCTTAAGTTCAAGTCGTTCGGCTGGGCAGAAAACAAGACAAAATTTCTGTTTCTGATGGCGAGCATACTACTCATGTTATTTTTGCAGTTCGCAGCCATACCAGTTATCATCGGGCTGTATATTCTTATGTCACTTATTTATAATGAGCAACTTTAACTCTTTTCACTCTTTCAAAACATGACCTACATCGCTGAAATCGACATTATGACGCGGGCCGAAATTCTGGACCCGCAGGGCAAAGCGGTTAAACTCGGTTTGCACAATCTCAACATGGACACTATTGACAATGTTCGCATTGGTAAGCACGTGCGGCTCAGCGTAGAGGCAGACTCTGAAGCGCAGGCCCGCGAAACCGTTGATGCCGCCTGCCGTCAACTGCTGGCGAATCTGATTATGGAGGACTATTCGTTTACACTGCACACAGTAGAAACCGTTGATGCCTGACCTGACCCGTTGAATTTGCTAACTTTACCGTTGGTTTTAACATCAACAAATGGATACAGTATATTCTAAAATTACGGGTCTGGGCTATTACGTTCCCGAAACAGTCGTCAAAAATGACGATCTGCAGCAATACATGGATACCTCGGATGAGTGGATTCAGGAACGGACCGGCATCAAAGAACGGCGTTGGTTTACGCATGGCAAAGACACCAATGCCAGCATGGCCACCGCAGCTGCCCGCATGGCTCTGGGCCGCGCCAACCTCGACGCATCCGCCGTTGACCTGATCGTGTATGCCACGCTCTCACCCGACTATTACTTTCCCGGCTCCGCCTTTCTCATGCAGCGCGAACTGGGGCTGGAAGGCATTCCGGTCATTGACATCCGGCAGCAGTGTTCGGGTTTTGTTTACGCGCTGTCCATCGCCGATCAGTTTATCAAGACGGGCATGGCAAAAACCGCACTCGTGATCGGCTCCGAAATCCAGTCAACGCTGATGGATAAAACTACCGAGGGGCGTGGCGTAGCCGTGATCTTTGGCGATGGAGCCGGAGCTGCCGTAGTGCAGGCCACCCATGACCCCAAGCACCGAATCCTCTCCACCCACCTCCACGCCGACGGTCGCTATGCAGAAGAATTGTACCTGAAAGACCCCGGTAGCAGTCGTCCCGACCATTTTATTACCCCCCAAACCGCTACAGACGGCGGGGCCAGCGTAGTGATGAACGGCAATACCGTGTTCAAGCACGCTGTTGTCCGCTTCATGGAGGTCATTAACGAAAGCCTGACCGCCAATGGCTATGGGGCTGACGACCTGTCGCTGCTCGTGCCGCATCAGGCCAACATCCGCATCTCTAACTACGTGCAGC
>JBBRUB010000229.1:0-6161 GCA_038248175.1 Cytophagales bacterium
AAAACCGTTGACTGGTTCCTGCAAAATCAGGAGTGGCTCGACAACGTCACATCGGGCAACTATCAGAGTTATTATCAGGAAATGTACGAAAATAGATAGGTCAGATGCGTATTGAAAGCTTTTCATACAACGATCATTCCTGGAAATTAGATAATTTGAACCTACAGGAACTCAACCTGTTAGTTGGCAGGAATGCAAGCGGCAAATCACGTACTTTATCAGCAATAGACTTGTTGGTTGACATTATTTCCCAAAAGAGAGAACTTACGGGAGGGGGTTCGTGGAAATTACGGTTTCGTACTTCTATTGGAGAGGCTTTAGATTATTCTGTTGCGACAAAAAGTTCTGGCCAGATTACGCGGGAGGTGTTAGTGTTAAATGGAAAACATCTCTTAGACCGAAAATCGTCAGAAAGTAAAGTATTTTCAAGAATCACGGATCAATTTGAGGAGTTTTTCCCCCCAGAAAACCAATTAGTGCTTCACGTTCGTCGTGATATTAGAGCATTCCCCGAGTTTGAGCGTCTAATAGAGTGGGCTACTAATTCTTATGGATTTAGATTTGGAACAATAAGCCCATTAAATGCTCTTGCTAATTCAGGGTATGACTTTATAAATCCCGTTGATGATTTGATGAGTATGTTCCGCTATCTCTCCCCGGAACGTAAAGCAGTCCTATTATCCACGCTGAATCAGTTAGGATACAATGTGACTTCCATCAAGCCAATTGAGAAATATAACAACCGTTTTCTCGAAGTAGTTGAAGACGGTCTGTCCAAACCGATTCCTCACACTGGCTTATCACAAGGAATGTTCCGGGTGATTGCTTTGCTAACCTATTTCTCCTACCTCATCCACGTAAAAAAGCCACAACTTTTGATTATTGATGATCTTGGTGAGGGTCTTGATTATAGTCGTGCTGTAAAACTTGGAAAATTTATTTTTGATGCATGTAGGGATGAGACAATTCAGTTGATTGCTACGTCAAACGATAATTTTTTAATGGACGCTATTCCAATCGAACATTGGAATGTCTTGCGAAGAAACGGGACAGAGATAACCGCATTGAACGAAAAGAATAGCCCAGAACTTTTTAACAACTTTTCCTTTACTGGACTTTCAAATTTTGATTTTTTCTCATCTGATTATATTGATTCAAATCTATAATGAGAAAAATAGTACTATTCGTTGAAGGTCAATCGGAATTAATTTTTATACGAGAATTTTTGTTAAAATGGTTTAGTTATCAAATTGACATAGAATGTCGTAATCTGCTCACCGACGAGAGGTTTGATAAAGCTGATTATGACTTCACTAATTCTTCAGCATCTCTCCACGCTCAAATTATTAATGTTGGGATGGACGGCAGTGTTCTTCGTCGAATACTCAAGCGAGAGAAGCATTTTTACAATTTAGGGTATGAATCAATAATTGGTGTACGGGATATGTATTCAGAAGACTATAGAAAGAAATCAAAAGACTACATAGTTGATTCATCTTTGAATGAACGTTTCAGGCAGGGAACATATTTGTCAATTCTAAAAAATGCAGAGCAGCCAGAGCGAATAAAATTCTGCTTTGCTATAATGGAGTTAGAAACTTGGCTAATCGGAATCCCTTCTTTGTGGGATAGTTTTGATACGTCATTTAAAAAAGAGAACAATAAATACTTCATTAATCCTGAATCAATTTTTCATCCTGCTGTTTTTGTCGGACAATTATTTCAAAGTCAGAATAGCAACTACAGTAAAAAGAGGGGTGAAATTGAGTCA
The DNA here is from genome assembly GCA_038248175.1 of Cytophagales bacterium. Classification (GTDB taxonomy): domain Bacteria; phylum Bacteroidota; class Bacteroidia; order Cytophagales; family Spirosomataceae; genus Spirosoma. Next base: position 1,772 of record JBBRUB010000229.1, read on the forward strand.
ATTGTTGGTAAAATTTCGAGAGAAGATTACATCGAATTAAACGAAAGTCAACGATGTCTATCTTTCTGTGAGTTGGTTAATTATGTTCAAAACTGAGAAATAACCCGTAATGAAAGGAATAATACTTGCCGGTGGGTCCGGCACCCGGCTGCATCCGCTGACGCTGGCCGTAAGTAAGCAGCTTATGCCGGTTTATGACAAGCCGATGATTTACTACCCGCTCTCGATTCTGATGCTGGCAGGTATTCAGGATATTCTCATTATCTCGACGCCCCACGACCTGCCGCACTTCGAGAAACTTCTCGGCGACGGATCGCGGTTTGGATGCCGGTTCAGCTATGCCGCGCAGCCCAGCCCCGACGGTCTGGCGCAGGCGTTTGTCATTGGCGAGGAATTTATTGGCACGGATAAAGTCGCGCTTGTGCTGGGCGATAATATCTTCTACGGCTCCGGGCTGTCGAAGCTGTTGCAGGCCAACAATAATCCCGACGGGGGCGTAGTTTATGCCTACCAGGTAAACGACCCCGAACGCTACGGCGTGGTCGAGTTCGATGATGTATTCAACGTGTTATCGATTGAAGAAAAACCGGCACGGCCGAAGTCAAACTACGCCGTGCCGGGTTTGTATTTCTACGACAATGACGTGGTGGAAATTGCCAAAACCATTGCGCCTTCGCCCCGGGGCGAGTATGAAATTACCGACGTGAACCGCGTTTATCTGGAGCGGGGTAAGCTGAAAGTGGGCGTGCTGGACCGGGGAACGGCCTGGCTCGACACCGGTACATTCGAGAGTCTGATGCAGGCGGGGCAATTTGTACACGTCATCGAGGAGCGGCAGGGGCTGAAAATTGGTTGCCCCGAAGAGATTGCCTGGCGCATGGGCTTTATCGACGCCGACCGGCTCGCTGAACTGGCCCGCCCGCTGGTCAAGAGCGGTTATGGGCAATACCTGCTCGATATTCTCAAATAAACCAGCAATTGCGTTTGGATTGATTGTGCTGCTGTCTGCCAAACTGAAAAGTCCAAACCCATCCCGGTTTTGGGCTTTTCAGTTTATGAAGCTTGTAGAGAAAAGACGCGGGTGGTACTCCGCAAATCCCCGCAATTTTATGCGTAGAACTACGCATTGTCGATATTTATTAGACGGTTAACTAACTAATAGACAATACTTTCCAGTAGATCAACAGGATTTTCCGGTGCGGTGAGTGAGTCGGGCTTTTTGTAGGTTTGTCCGGCTTTCCGCTTCCATCCATAACAGCCTTCCGAATTACCCAAACGTAACCCCTTATTTTTCAATCATGTCTGTATTTACCAAAGACGCCGGGCGTTTCCTGAAACCCCGCGAAGCCAACGCCATGACGGGCGAGTACCGCGAACGCAAAGTAAGCGTTGGCCTGAAACCTGACGAATATATCCGCTCCGAATATTTCGGTATCAACCAGGTTATGACCCTGCTCGAACAGCCCGGTTGCATAGGCCTGCGCATCCATCACGCCAAACGCTGGGAAGACGCCGATGGCAACCCCACCGAGCCGGGTAAAGGCGAATTGAAACCCCGCGTCCTGCTCACCGGCGTCGATGCCAAGGGCCACGATATGCCCATAAAAGAAAGCCGGGCTGGTTTGAAAGACGGCGACGATGACGGACAGGCATTAGGCGATGGTATGCCGTGTCCAAGACATTGCGGTAACGAACGATAGCCGAACTAAAAATGGAAAGGCTGTTGCATTTATTCGAGTTATACCCGCTCGACTTTGTTTCTTACACCAGCAGTCTTATTCCTATTGTTGTTGGGGTTGTGATGTTTGGCGCACACACGCGGAACCATCGATACATCTGGTTGTTGTTTGTATTCTTTTTTACAAAGGAGACCTATTCCATTTGGTACGCTTACTGGAAGCTCAACAATCTATTCATTCAAAATCTGGAAACCGTATTTGAGACAGCATTTGTAGGGTTGATTTACTACTCGTGCTTCTCAAATACGGTCTCTAAACGCATTATTTTAGGGGCGTCAATTCTGACGATTATCATCATTCTGCTTACCTACACGCCCGATCAACTCTCCCTGCCGAGTCCGCTGCTGTTCCGGGTCTATTGCACGATAGCGTCGCTGGCTTACTTCAACAAGGTTCTGGCCGACCTGCGCATCAGAAACATTCTAAAGCATCCGCTGTTCTGGTTCACCTCCGGGCTGCTGATCTATGTTCTGGGTACATTCTTTACCAGCCTGTTCAGCGAATTCATTTTCGACCCCAAAACTGTACCTGATGAAACGTTTGATTTCTACTGGAATATCAACAACGTTCTCTTCGTAGTCTTCTCACTGCTCAGTGCCATTAGTCTCTGGTGCGTCAGGTATGATCAGGATAATGTGCTGTAAGCACATGTTATCAATCCCGGACAACTCCATGCGTTTTACCCAAAATACGTCCCCAAGTCGTCGTAGTCGTTGGCTTTGGGGATTTTGTAGGCTTTGAGCCAGGCTTTCAGCATGGCAGGGTCTCGGAGATCCTTCACCTCGCGCTTTACGGCTTTGATGCCGCTCTTTAACTCGCGCAGGTCGTTGTTGAATGAGTATTCCAGCCCGAAGGTGGTGGTAAACATGAGCGGTTTGCCGAGCATGGCCGAGAGGTGGTGCCGCATCTCGTGTAGTTCGTCGCCGAGTTCGACGGCCTGCTGTTTCAGGATTTTGTTGTAGTATTTGAGCTGATCGTCGGCCAGGGTTTCGAGGTGCTGCTGGTCAATGCGGTTAAACTCAAGCTGCAGCCGGAACAGGGCCAGTAAATCGCTTTTTTCGTAGGCTTCCGTAATGCGCTGCATCACGGCGGTTTTGCGTTTTTTTTCAGCTTCGTCAGGCTCGCGGTCGGGGTGAAATGCCTTCACCAGATCCATGTACAGCGTCCTGACGGCTTTGGTAATATTGCGTTCTTCGAGTTGCTTTTTGGCCTCGCGTTCCTGCTGCTTTGCCGTTTTGGGTTTCTTCACTTTTTTCTCTTCGGTCTGCTGCCGCTGCTGCTGATGTTCGGCCTGGCGGGACTGTAACTGCTCCTGCACATACGCTTCAAACTTCTCCTGCGTACTCACGTCCACGTCAGGATCGAACGTAATGCCGTACATCGAACTCACCATGTCTTTCATCACCTCCGAAACCAGCCCATCCGTTTCGGCAGTAGTCTCATCGAACCCATCTTCGTCGTACTTATCGAAGATCGGCTTCATCTCATCCATACCGTGCATGTCGATGAGTTCGTAGGCAAGGTCGGTAATGAGGTGGGCGAGTTTTTTCTTCTCGGTTTTGGTAGCTTCGGGCCGGTCGTAAGCGTGGTCAAACACGCGCACAAGGTCAGCGCGGTGGCGGTTATAGTCGGTCAGCAGGGGGCGGTACTCAACGTTGATCCGTTGCTGAATGGTCTCGACGGTTTCCCGGAAGCTTTTGATTTCGATTTCAAGTTCGCCAATTCGTTTGGTCAGGCGGTTAAACTCTTTCTGAGCTTTGGAGAGGGGTGTGCTGGTTTTGTCGGGCGTTGTGATCCGAACGAGTTGCTGAGACTGGGGCATAAACGGGTAGTGGGAAAAGAACTATACCCAAAGATAGGACTGAATGAGTACAGAGTCAATTGTTGGCACTGGCCGCTCCTTTGCTCGGCTGACCGCAAACTCATCCGACTTATTCAGGTTAGGTAACTGACAGTAATCCATTTCTTTATATCGAGAAGCCATCGACTACATGTAAGCAACCAAACCCGAATCATATCATGGAACAACCAACGCCTTCTCCCTACTCGAACTCCCCCGGTCAGCTAAGCCAATCCGAAGAGCGGCTGTGGGCCATGCTCACGCACCTCGTAGCCCTACCCGGCTCGTTTGTGCTGATTGGGGCCATTGTTGCCCCGCTCATTGTGTGGCAGATTCAGAAAGACAAGTCGGCCTTTGTGGATTATCACGGCAAAGAAGCCGTCAATTTTCAGATCACAATGGCCATTGCCGCAGTGGTGTCGTTTCTGCTATTTCTGCTGTTGGTGGGGCTGGTGTTGATCTGGATTGTGGGCGCGGTCTGGCTCATCTTCACCATCATTGCCGCCATAAAAGCCTATAACGGCGAGTATTACCGTTACCCGCTTACGTTTCGATTCATCAAGTAGCTGAATATCGGGTTACTGATTGAACTCACCAGCATGGTCAATCAATAGCTTTTTTTGCTGACCGGATACTATTCCTCGCCACCCGTTTATAACAGCATTACCGTCCCTGTATCGACATTTACGGTTCCATTGAGACGGAATAATTTGTCCTGCGCATTCGTCTGGTAGAATAAAAGAACGAGTATCAGTGGAGTGAGCAGGTGCTTCATTTTGGGTTCGTAGTTATTGCAGTAAGACCCGCAAAA
>JBBRUB010000230.1:0-6156 GCA_038248175.1 Cytophagales bacterium
CTGACGGGTATTGCTATATTCAGTTTTTACCTCTGCATAACTGGCTGGCGGGCTACCAAACAAAAGAAGTCCGGTCCTGCGCGGGCCGACAAACTACTAACCTATAGTACGCTTGTCGTCAGTGCTGCTATGATTGGCTTCGGCGCGTACCTCCTGATGAGTGGTCTGTCTGTCTTTGCCGTTTTATTCGTCGTGTTCGGCTTTCTAACCTTTCGGAACGCCCAGTATGACTACAAATCGTTTGGAGCTGAACCCGTTAAAATGCACTGGTTCTACCATCACATAACTCGGATGGGCGGTTCGTACATCGCCACGTTTACCGCATTTCTGGTCAATAACATGTATCGAATGTTGCCATCAACTGCGCCCTCCGGGATTGAGGTTCTCGGCTGGATTGCCCCGGCTGTGGTTGGCGGATTGCTGATTCGTCGCACAGTACAATACTACCGCGCCAAGTTCAAACTCGCCTAACTGATACTACCCATATGAAAAGCCGCTTTGCTATCTTTTTTCTGGTCATCATCTATTTTGGCCTTCTACCGGTTATTGCTGCGACCCCAACTCAGGTTAGCGGGCAGTTTATCGATGCCAGCGCACAGCCCCTTGCCTACGCCAGCATTGGTGTCATTAACACACCGGCGGGTACCGTAGCCGATGCGCAGGGTCGCTTCGTTTTTTACATCACCGATAAAGTAAAGCCTACGGATACGGTTCAGGTCAGCCTGATAGGCTACCACTCCCGCCGGTTCACCGTCGCCGAATTTATGGCCAGCATCGCCACGAATCCGCGAATTGTTCTTGATGAGGATGTGCGCCAGCTAACCGAAGTTCGTATCGACGCCAAAGCCAGTCGGGTGAAGACAATCGGCAAAACGGGCTTCAAAACGAATATGGTTACCAACTTCGCGCTGAGCGAACTGCCCCGCCAAAACCTCGGTGCCGAAATTGGTCGTCGGTTTAATACGTCGAATGGCCTGAATCGGATCGACAAGTACCAGTTTTATATTATTACGAATTACGACAGCGTCAGCTTCCGAATCAATGTGTATCAGGCTAAAACGATGAGAAACCTGCTGAGTCAGAATATATACGTAACCATAGCTGGTAAATCTCGCCAATGGGTGGAGGTTGACTTGCTGCCGTACCAGCTTATAGTTTCTGAAGACGTAGTGGTAGCAGTGCAATGGATTGACAGCCGGGGGACGGGATCAGCGGTGCAGATGCCGCTCCAGATGCCTGCCGCCACCACGCACTACTACCGCTACGGTAGTCAGGACCGCTGGAGAAAATTTCGGGGCATGACCACGTCAATGAATCTGACCTTCACACGAAGCCGACGATGAACCATGCCTACGAGACTAACAACGGCTTAACAATTGGCAATGCTACTTCGGCCCACCGGCGCATGTGCAGACCTGAAAAATGCAGGTCATCAGGGGCAAACTCCGTATTGTCTATGAACTGACGGGAAATGGGTGTAATGTCCACAAACGCAATGGTTGCCCGCTGGCACTCATCCTGCGCAATGGCGTTGAACTGGTCAATTTCTTTGGAAATCATGGCCTTGTCCCGACCCTGCGCAAATGGCGAGTAACTCCAGTCGGGAATAGACAGGACAACAACGTGGCTACCTTTTTCGTCAGCAAAAGCAATGGCGGTTTGCAGCAACAGGCGAAACTCAGTTCGGTAAACAGGCTGGGGCTGACCCCGGTACTGGTTGTTAACGCCAATTAGCAGCGATACCAGATCGTATTTTTTCTGATTACCACTTTTCAGGATGGCGTCCTGCAATTCGGTGGTGGTCCAGCCGGTGTGGGCAATGATGTCGGGGTCAGCTACGTCTATGTCATGCTGGCGCAGTAAGCCCGCGAGTTGCACCGGCCATCGGTCATCGACCGCAACGCTCTCGCCAATCGTGTACGAATCGCCGAGGGCCAGATAGTTCAGTTTGTCTGAACCAGGATTTTTCAAGATCGAAAAGATTTACGGGATGTGCAACGTGTCATCAAATCTTGGGGATCTTTTCAGTCCTGAAAAATCCTGGTTCAAACATTGGCTCAGATATTCCTGATCCAACTTATTCCTGCCCCAGCAAAAACGCTTTGATAAACGGGTCGATGTCGCCGTCCAGAACGGCGTCGGTGTTGGACGTTTGATGGCCGGTGCGGTGGTCTTTCACGCGCCGGTCGTCCAGGACGTAGCTACGGATTTGCGATCCCCACTCATTTTTCTGCTTGCCGGCTTCTACCTCATCGCGGGCGGCATTGCGCTTCTGCACCTCAATTTCGTAGAGTTTGGACCTGAGCAGGCGCATCGCCACTTCCTTGTTCATCAACTGGCTGCGTTCCTGCTGACACTCAATGACCAGCCCCGACGGTGCGTGGTGCAGCCGCACGGCGGTTTCGACTTTGTTCACGTTCTGGCCACCCGCGCCACCCGACCGGAACGTATCCCACCGGATATCAGCCGGATTCACCTCAATAGTAATGGTATCATCAACCAGCGGATAGGCAAATACCGACGCAAACGACGTGTGCCGCCGGGCATTGGAATCGAACGGCGAGATACGCACCAATCGGTGCACACCGTTTTCCGATTTCAGGAATCCGTAGGCGAGAGGGCCGTCCACTTCAAACGTCGCTGATTTAATACCTGCCGTGTCGCCTTCCTGATAATCGACCTGTTTGAGGGCGTAGCCGTGTTTTTCGGCCCAGCGCATATACATCCGGTACAGCATGTCGGCCCAGTCCTGGCTTTCGGTACCACCCGCACCGGCGTTGATCTCCAGCACGGCACTAAGCTGGTCCTCTTCGTTGCCGAGCATTTTTTTGAGTTCGAGATCGTCGAGCGTGTCAGCTACTTTCAGCCCTTCGGCATCCACTTCAGCTTCGTCAACGTCGCCCGCTTCGTAGAACTCAAATAGCGTTTCGAGGTCGCCAAACTGGCCGTTGAGTTTTTCGTAGCCGCCGGTCCAGCCTTTAAGGACGCGAACCTGTTTCATTACGCCCTCAGCCCGGGCAGAATCGGTCCAGAATTCGGGCTGGAACGTCTGCTGTTCAAGATCAGCTAATTGTTCTTTCTTGGCATCGTAGTCAAAGATACCTCCTCAGGGCCTCTACTCTGGCCCTCAAGTCGGTCAACTGGTCAGTTGTCATGAACTTGTCGTTTGTTTGTGATTATTTTTTTGAATCGCCTCGGCGCCCCGATGCGATTCCAACTACAAAGTTACGACAAATCGCACGGGGGCGTTGTTCCGCTGGAATCGGTACATTTGTTAAAAATGAACGGGTTATGGAAGCGGTACAGCATTATTTCAAGACCATCGAGCGGGGTAATCAGCAGCTCACCATCGACCTGCCCGACGGTATCGACAAGGCCGAGATTGAGGTAATTGTACGTCCGCTGCACGTGGAAGTATCGGTCAAACCATCACGGCTGGAGGCCATACAAAAGTTTAAAGGTATTTTCATGGATTCGACCTATCAGGTTGATGATTATGACGTCTATGACCAGTAAACTCCTATTAGATAGTTCTATTCTGGTAGAGTACGTCAAGCAAAATCGAACTGACCTGCTGGATATTTTGGCTGCGCCGGGCCGGTTCGATCTGTTTATAAATTCGACGGTGCTGAGCGAAGTAACGTTTCACTGGATTGCCCTGTACGGTGCCAAAGCACCCCGTACGTTGCAACAGTCAAAACAGATTCCGGCGATTCTGCGCGAACGTAGCCCACTGGACTTTTTCGGACAGTTTACCGTCCTGCCCTCCGACGACCGCATAGTCCCGATTTACCTGCGCCTGATGCAGACGTATAACCTGTTGCCTAACGACGCGCTCATTCTGGCATCGGCCAAACTCCACCAAATTCCGGTAGTAGCTTCCTACGACCCCGATTTCAAGTCGGCCTGCGCCGGAGAAGGTATGCAGCTTATCCGGGAAGTGGCCGACGTAGCGTAGTGAACCGGTTATTGCGACTCATCTGCTCCGCCCGGTCCGTGCCAACTTTTCGCCCTACCTTTGCGTTCTGAAAGTACCGTAGCAGCCTGCTTGTGGCTGGTATTATTCGTTTTATAGTATTCATTCTTCATTCATAAAAATGGCTTCACAGTACGATGTAATCGTGGTTGGTAGCGGACCGGGCGGGTATGTTGCCGCTATCCGGGCCTCGCAGTTGGGTATGAAAACCGCCGTTGTCGAGCGCGAAAGTCTCGGCGGCATTTGCCTGAACTGGGGCTGTATTCCTACCAAAGCATTGCTGAAATCGGCGCAGGTTTTTGAATATATCAAACACGCCAAAGATTACGGCATTAATGTGCCGGGTGAGGCCGAAGCCGATTTTGGGGCCGTTATCAAGCGGAGCCGGGGCGTGGCCGACAGCATGAGTAAGGGCGTACAGTTTTTGATGAAGAAGAATAAAATCGACATCATTAATGGCAACGGCAAAGTCAAACCCGGCAAGAAAGTAGCCGTAATAGCCGCCGACGGTAAATCCACCGATTATGAGGCCAAAAACATCATCATTGCCACCGGAGGCCGCGCCCGCGAACTGCCCGCCGTTAAAATCGACGGGGAAAAGGTAATCGAATATCGCAAAGCCATGACCCTCGAAAAACGACCCGATTCGATGGTCGTGATTGGGTCAGGAGCCATCGGTGTCGAGTTTGCGTATGTTTATGCGAGCATGGGTACGAAGGTGACAATCATCGAGTTCATGCCCAATATTGTGCCGGTCGAAGACGAAGATATCTCGAAAGAACTGGCCAAGCAGTACAAGAAAATGGGCATTCAGATGTTCACCAGTTCGGAGGTAACAAAGGTCGATACGAGCGGCAAAGGCTGCGTGGTAACGGCCAAAACGCCGGAGGGTGAAAAGACGTTTGATGCGGACATTGTACTCTCGGCAGCGGGCGTCACAGCGAATATCGAAAACATCGGCCTCGAAGACGTTGGCATCAGCACCGATCGGGGCAAAATCATAACCGACGATTATTACCGCACCAACATCGAAGGCTACTACGCCATCGGCGACTGTACCAAAGGGCAGGCTCTGGCGCACGTGGCTTCGGCAGAGGGCATTATCTGCGTTGAGAAGATTGCTGGTCTGCCGCACGTTGAGCCACTGAACTATAACAACATTCCCGGCTGTACGTACTGCATCCCCGAAATTGCATCGGTGGGCTATACCGAGAAAGCCGCCCGCGAAGCTGGCTATGAGTTAAAAGTGGGTAAGTTTCCCTTTACGGCATCGGGCAAGGCCAAAGCCGCTGGTGTGCCGGAAGGATTCGTAAAAGTAATTTTCGACGCCAAATACGGCGAGTTTCTGGGGGCGCACCTTATCGGCACGAACGTCACCGAGATGATTGCTGAGGTAGTAGCAGCCCGCAAACTGGAAACGACCGGCGAGGAAATTCTGCACACAGTGCACCCGCACCCAACCATGTCGGAAGCTATCAAAGACGCCACCGAAGCGGCATACGGCGAAGCGATTCACCTGTAGGTTTGTCATTCCGTATTTTTTGTCATTCCGACGGAGGAGGAATCTCTTTGTAGCAGCAGGCTCACTAACTACAAAGAGACTCCTCCTCCGTCGGAATGACAAAAAGGACAAGCTAAAAATACCGTCAGCCCCATCCGGCTGACGGTATTTTTTTGCCCGGCCCGTCTTTATCCACACAAAACAGATTCACAGCGGGTTACCCGCACATTGCTCCGTTTTTGGCTATATTTACGGGTAAAAACACCATTGCATTCTCAACTCTATTTTCTGTATGAACAACTCATCTCTGCCAAAATCAACGCTGTTGCGCCGGTCAGTGGCCCTGTCGGCGGCTGGCCTGCTTACGGGCGGTTTGCTCATTGGCGCGTATCAAAACACGAACCTCAACGGCGCGTCGGAAAATTACCTGACCCGGCTCTTCGCTCAGCTTACCGACGACGATAAGCATGACCCAAAATACGCGGTTGGTAGCCTGAAAGTGGCCGACGGACTCGAAGCAACGCTCTTTGCTGCTGAACCCATGCTCACCAACCCTACGGACATTGATGTGGACGAGCGGGGGCGTGTGTGGGTCTGCGAAGCGTATAACTATCGACCCGCTATTAACGGGAATCCCACCCGCAAAGACGGCGACCGCATCGTGATTCTGGAAGATACC
>JBBRUB010000231.1:0-6127 GCA_038248175.1 Cytophagales bacterium
AGTCCGACCTCCGCGATGGCGAACTCATCTTCGACTACAAACTCCGCGACGGTATCTGCCAGAGTTTCAACGCCAGCCAGTTGATGCAGGCCATCGGCATTGAGATGGAGCGGGCAGAGGTGCGGTAAAACATCCCCTTCAACTTCTTGTTAGACAAACAGCGTTTCGTATATTTGCTATCGTAAAAAAATGGTATGCACGCATACTAATTTCTGGGTTGATGAATGGTAGGACAGCATGAAAACAAAAAAAGCCTTTCCAATTGGAAAGGCTCTATAAGGGTGGTGATGGACGGAATCGAACCGCCGACACAAGGATTTTCAGTCCTTTGCTCTACCAACTGAGCTACATCACCAAGAGTCAGTTGTTAAACGTGGGTGCAAAAGTACGCCTTCATCCCCTTTTTGCAATACACTGGCCCAAATAAATTTTTATAAATGCGTCTGAATTAGTTAGTGAACTGACTATCAGGCATGATTGACAACACACTATGGAATTGACGATTTTTCAACAGGTTTTGTTCGTACTCGCCTTAGCGGCAACGGGATGGTACATCACCAAACGGGTGCAACTCATTACGCGGGCCATCAAACTCGGTCGCCCCGCCGACCGCAGCGGTAACGCGGGTGAACGCTGGAAAACCATGCTACTCGTGGCATTTGGGCAGAAAAAGATGTTTACAAATCTGCTGGTGGGGTCTATGCACTTTGTCATCTATGCCGGTTTCATCATTATCAATCTCGAAATTCTGGAGATTATTCTCGACGGCATTCTGGGTACGCACCGGCTGTTCGCGCCCTATATTACGCCGGTTTATCCGTTCCTGATTAACGTCTTTGAGGTGCTGGCCTTTGGGGTACTGGCCGTCTGCGTCGTGTTTCTGAGTCGCCGGTTTGTGGCGCGGGTGAGCCGATTGCAGCCCGACCGGCACCGCGAAATGCGTGGCTGGCCCGTGTCTGATGCTACAATTATTCTGGTGGCCGAAATCATCCTGATGATTGCTTTCCTGACCTGGAATGCGTCGGACAGCGTCCTGCGCGACCGGGGCGTTGGCCATTACGGCGAGTTGCAGGGTTTGGTGCCGGATTTCTTTGTCAGCCAGTTTCTAAAGCCGCTCTTTATCGGGTTCAGCGACTCCGGCCTGGTGGGATATGAGCGCGGGGCGTGGTGGCTGCACATTCTGGGCATCATGGCCTTCGCTATCTACGTGACGTATTCCAAGCACCTGCATATTGGGCTGGGCTTTCCCAACGTGTATTTCTCCGACCTGCAACCCAAAGGTGAAATGCAGAACATGCCTGAAATCACGAAAGAAGTCCAGCTCATGCTCGGTCTGCCCGTCACCATCGGCCCCGACGGTTCGCAGGTGAACGACAACGGCCAGCAACCCGCCGAAGCTACGTCCGGCGAGCCGGGGGAAATTGGGCGATTCGGCGCGAAAGATGTGTATGATCTGAAGTGGATTAACCTGATGAACGCCTATAGCTGCACCGAATGCGGTCGCTGTACGGCGGCTTGCCCGGCTAATATGACCGGCAAGAAACTGTCGCCCCGTAAAATCATGATGGATACCCGCGACCGGCTTCAGGAAATCGAAGATGGCTGGAAAGAACACGGGTTCGATTACAAAGACGACAAAGCTCTTCTCGGCGACCGCATCACTGCCGAAGAACTGAACGCCTGCACCACCTGTCAGGCTTGTATTAGCGCCTGCCCCATTAATATTAATCCGCTGGACATCATCCTGCAATTGCGCCGGTACCGCGTCATGGAAGAATCCGACGCGCCTGCTTCGTGGAATGCCATGTTCAGCAACATCGAAAACAACGCGGCCCCCTGGAAATTCTCTCCCAGCGACCGCTTCAACTGGGCCGAACAGGTCAACGATTAGAGTTGTACGACCGCAGTGGCGGACCACCCACAACTTTATAACTTCCTAAAATGATGACGACTGAAAAAAAATATAGCGTACCCACAATGGCCGATATGACTGCGGCTGGCGAGGCCCCGGAAATTCTGTTCTGGGTGGGTTGTGCCGGTTCGTTCGATGACCGCTACAAGCGCGTAACCATTGCCTTTGTCCGCATCCTGAATCACGTCGGCATCAAGTTTGCCGTGCTGGGGCCGGAAGAAGCCTGCACCGGTGACCCTGCCCGACGTGCGGGCAACGAGTTTTTGTTTCAGATGCAGGCTATGAGTAATATTCAGGTACTGGATGGCTACAACGTCAGGAAAATCGTGACGGCTTGCCCGCACTGCTTCAACACCATCAAGAATGAATACCCCGAACTGGGCGGGAACTACGAAGTCATTCACCACTCGCAGTTTTTGCAAGAGTTGATTAACGAAGGCCGGATCAAAGTCAAAGACGGCGAGTCGTTTAAGGGCCGTAAGATTACGTTCCATGATTCGTGCTACCTCGGTCGTGCCAACAAAGTCTATGAAGCTCCACGTAATGTCCTGGCCGCACTCGACGCTGATCTAGTTGAGATGAAGCGCGTAAAGGCTAATGGCCTGTGTTGCGGGGCCGGGGGCGGGCAGTACTTCAAAGAACCCGAACCGGGCAGCAAGGACGTGAATATTGAGCGCGTTCAGGAAGCTCTGGCCACCGGTGCCGATACCATTGCGGTAGCCTGTCCGTTTTGTATGACAATGATGTCGGACGGCGTTAAAAACCAGAATCGCGAAGACAGCGTTGCCGTTTATGACGTATCTGAGCTAATTGCGCAGGGCGAAGGACTTTAACAGTGAGCAGTTACCAGTAAAACAGGAACCATCGTCACGCGTTGAAAAGTACTGATAACTGTTCACCGACAACTAATAACTGACTATGTACACCGACTTCAACACCTTACCTGACCATGCCCGCGTTTGGGTGTATCAGGCCAACCGCCCGCTAACCGACGCGGAAGTTTCAGAGATAGATAACACGCTGCAAACATCGCTCAGTACCTGGGCCGCGCACGGGCAGCCGTTGCTGGCATCGGCCTGTGTGGTCGAGAATCGGTTTGTGGTGGTGGGTGTCGATGAAGGCTATAACCTGCCGAGTGGCTGTTCTATCGACGCATCGGTGCGGACACTGCGCGACATTGGGCAACAGATTGACCGTGCCGACGGATCGCTTGACTTCTTCGACCGGTCGGCAGCTGTGCGGGCTATGGATGGTAAAGTACGGGTTTACCCGCTGCCAACGCTCAAAGCTGCCGTTGCCGATGGGCTGATTGCGCCTGATACAACCGTGTTCAACACACTGGTGAAGACCAAAACGGAATTTCTGGCAGACTGGCAGATTCGGGCGGCAGACTCGTGGCTGAAACGCTATTTCGGGAAAATCACGGCCTAACAAAACAATATAGCGAGGCCGGTCAATGGGCTATCCTACGGGGTGAGCGTTGATCGGCTTCAACGTTGCTGGTTTTTGAAACGTTCCTGTCAAATCGGCATAAGTGTTTGATTTTAAACCTTTTTTTTAAACAAAGGATTGATTTTTGCAGTCAATTAACAGTACGCTGCAACGGATTGGTTTCGCTCGATTCAGGAATTCGTTGCCGTCTGCCGTTCGTAAACGGCAATAAACGCTTACTTTTATGGCGACCATATCCGAAGTTATGTCAGATACGACAACGCGCGACGACGAAAAAAATGCCCCAAATGGCGGTTCTCCGGAGCAGCCACAGACCGAAAAACCTGTTCGCCGGTACACCGACGAGCAGAAGTATCAGGTCTTCAATAAGGAGTTCATGCCCCACATAGACTCCATGTATAACTTTGCTTTTCGCTTGACAACCGACGAGGACGACGCCAATGACCTCGTTCAGGACACCTATTTGAAGGCTTTTCGCTTTATATCGTCATTTGAGCAGGGAACCAACGCAAAAGCATGGCTGTTCCGAATACTGAAGAATAGCTTCATCAACGATTACAGGAAGAAGAGTAAGGAGCCGGCAAAAGTCGATTATCAGGACGTTGAAACGACCTATAATTCGGAAGACGCCGAAACTGAACATACGGTTGACCTGCGGGCCGAGTCTGTTTCCGATTTGATTGGCGATGAAGTGGCAACGGCTCTAAACTCGCTGCCAGTTGATTTCAGAACGGTTATTATCCTTTGCGACATCGAAGGCTTTACCTACGAGGAAATGGCCAAGATACTCGACATTCCAATTGGTACCGTTCGTTCCCGACTGCACCGTGCGCGTAATCTGCTTAAAGATAAATTACGTGACTATGCGGCTTCAATGGGATATAGTGAAGGTTCTGATGAATAAACCGAACTTTTTCTGATACACACTTGGTTCTGCTATTAACTTAACGTATTGTTATTCTTGGAATAAATACTATTTTTCCAATGCAAACCTCATTGCCATCGTCATCTTCATCCAGCGCAGTGCCTGCGATGAAAGAACATTGCAGCCATCAGAACGACTGCCTGAAGATGATCCAGCTTATTCTGGACGGTGAAGCTACCGATCAGCAGCTTGACCGATTACAGCTCAATCTTGAAAGCTGTAAGCCTTGCATTCAGATGTATCATCTCGAAAAGGAAGTGAAAGAGTTGCTAACTAAGCGAATGGAAAAACGCCCTTGTCCCGACCGGCTGGTGGAAACAATCCGGGAGAAAATTCTGACATTCAGTTAAATACAAAAAGACATCGATTGGGGTAATTGAGTAGTTTATCACTCAGTTACCCCAATTTTCGTTATACAAACCCCCGTAATCGCTTGGACGGTAAACTAATCATTTTTTCGGCCCCCTCTGGTTCAGGTAAAACGACCATTGTGCGTCATCTGCTGGCGATCAATGCTAATCTGGGCTTTTCTATCTCAGCCTGCACCCGCGACCGCCGGGGACGTTCGGAAGAGAACGGTAAAGATTATCATTTCATGACGCCCGAAGAATTCAAGCAGAAGATCGACAGCCATGAATTTGTTGAGTGGGAGGAGGTCTATACCGGCGCGTTTTACGGAACGCTGAAGTCTGAAATCGAACGCCTATGGGCTACCGGCAAACATGTGCTGTTCGACGTGGACGTAAAAGGAGGGCTGGAGTTGAAGAAGTATTACGGCGATAAAGCCCTGGCCGTATTTGTGAAAGTACCCAACGAAGAAACCCTGCGCGAACGGCTAATTGGGCGTGGTTCAGAAACGGAAGAAAGCTTGTCCCGTCGTCTGTTCAAAGTACACTTCGAGATGAGTTTCCAGCCCGAATTTGACGTAACGCTGGTTAACGACGATCTGGAAACGTCTCTTGAGAAAGCACAGAAATTAGTTGATGATTTTATCATCGGGAACAAAGTGCCGGAAAAGGCGACGGTACTATAACTATGAAAATTGGTCTGTTCTTTGGATCCTTCAACCCCATCCATATCGGGCATCTGATCATTGCCAACACAATGGCTACATCGGCCGATCTGGATGGGGTTTGGTTTGTGGTATCGCCCCAGAATCCGTTTAAGAAGACCAAAAGCCTGCTACACGAGTTTGACCGGCTCGACATGGTAGAACGCGCCATTGCCGATAATAGCCGCCTGAAAGCCACTGACATTGAGTTTTCGATGCCGAAGCCCAGCTACACGATTGATACGCTGACGCGGCTAAGCGAGAAATTTCCGCAGCACCAGTTCCGGCTGATTATGGGTGAGGATAATCTGGAACATTTTGCCAACTGGAAAAATCAAGAAGCCATTCTGGAGTATTACGGCCTAAGCATTTACCCCCGCCCCCGTGCCACCGAAAGCCCGTTTAAGACACACCCGAACGTAAAGCTGGTGGCAGCCCCACTTTTAGATATTTCGGCCACGTTCATCCGCGATTGCATCCGTGCAAACCGCTCCATCCGCTACATGGTGCCGGATGCAGTGGCTGAGATGATTGAGCGGAAGAAGTTTTATGTGTAATGTGGTCGGTCGGGTTTCCACCACGCGTTACTCAAGGTAAGCCGTTCTGGAACGTGATTTCGGTCGCGATGCCGAGGGCACTGAATCGGATGGCTACCGACCGGCTCTTCGACTTAGCACCCGACTGTTCGCATTGCGGACCGCGCTCAAAATAATACACGTAGAATTTTTGACTACGGTCGGCCAGCACGTTGGCATCGGGTCTGCCGAGCCATTCGCCGAGCGTGTTG
>JBBRUB010000232.1:0-6121 GCA_038248175.1 Cytophagales bacterium
ATCGGGGTGTCATGAAAGAAGGCGCGAACATGGCGTTGGTAAAGTCAGACGGGTCTATCAAGAAAGTTAAAATCAAAGAACTTCAGACGTTTGAAGGGCTGGGTAAGCAAAAAGTGACCGAGGTGGCCTGTGGCGATATTTGCGCCATTACAGGTCTGGAAGATTTCGAGATTGGCGACACGCTTACCGATATCGAAAACCCCGAAGCTCTGGCACGTATCGCCGTTGACGAGCCGACGATGAATATGCTTTTCACGATCAACAACTCGCCGTTCTTTGGCAAGGAAGGTAAGTTCGTGACGTCGCGCCACCTGCGTGAGCGGCTCTATAAAGAAATCGAAAAAAATCTGGCCCTGCGCGTTGAAACTACCGACAGCGAAGACCGATTCCTGGTCTATGGCCGGGGTATTCTTCACCTTTCTGTCCTGATCGAGACCATGCGTCGCGAAGGCTACGAGTTGCAGGTGGGTCAGCCACAGGTGCTGTACAAAGAAGACGAGAACGGGCAGAAACTCGAACCCATCGAAACCCTCGTGGTTGACGTGCCGGAGGAAACTGCCGGAAAAGTAATCGAGCTGGCCACGCAGCGCAAAGGGGACCTGCTCATCATGGAACCCAAAGGTGATCTGCAACACCTTGAATTCGAGATTCCGTCGCGCGGGCTGATTGGGCTGCGGTCCAACGTCCTGACGGCTACGTTCGGTGAGGCTGTCATGTCGCACCGGTTCAAGGAATACCAGCCCTACAAAGGCGTGATTCCGGAGCGGATCAACGGTTCGCTGATTTCGATGACGGGTGGCATGGCCACGGCTTACTCGATTGATAAATTACAGGATCGGGGCGTGTTCTTTGTCGATCCGGGTGAAGAGATTTACACGGGTCAGGTGATCGGCGAACACAACCGGCAGAACGATATCGTGGTGAACGTGATGACAGCCAAGCAGCTGACCAACATGCGGGCGTCGGGTTCGGACAACAACGTAAAAATCACCCCGAAAATCGCGTTCTCGCTCGAAGAGTCGATGGAGTACATCCAGAAAGATGAGTATCTGGAGGTAACGCCCAAGTCGATGCGGATTCGGAAGGTTTACCTCGATGAGAATGAGCGTAAGCGCAACGCCAACAAGTTTGCAATGGCGTAACATCGCGACTTTATAAAACACGAAAAAGGCCCCTGCAAAGTGCAGGGGCCTTTTTCGTGCAATCGATTATCGGTTTTTTACCAACTGATACGCAACAGTATGTTTGAGTTGCGGGCTAATCTGAGTAGTTCCGGTTCCCCCGTTAGCACGAACGGCATCCTGTTTTTGATGGGCTACGTATTCAGCCTGCTGTTGGGTGTATGTATTACCCGCCAGAAAGAGGGCGATTCCGAAGATAGTAAGGAGTGTTTTTTTCATGATGTTGAGAGGTCACTTAGTCACTGGGTGATTATGAAAATGTACGTGCCGTTCGTTTAAAAGCTAAATCCCATTCTAAAATACAACCGGTTATACCGCCGGTCTTCGGTTTGCGACAGTGTATAAATACCATCGACGGGGGTGTTGTAGCGGGCCTGCTGATGTCGGTAGCCTGCGCTGACCAAAAAACCGGTGCCGTTACCCTTGTTAATGCGGAGACCAAGCCCCGGACTCCAAAGCAATCCACCGTGCAAATTATTATCGTACGGGTTTGGTCCCCGAAACGCATAGCCACCCTCCAGCGTGTAAAATGGCGACAACCGCCGTTCTCGCCTAAACAGATCGCCCTCTACGTGGGCTGCCAGCGGAAAAAACGCCGAATTATTGTAATAATCGACGCCTGTTGCCAGGCCTGTCACCAGCCGGTTACTCCACTTATAACCACTGAATACATGAATTGTTAATCCTATACGGTTACCAGCGGCCCGTTGAGACACGTAGTAAGGCGGATAGTAACCCCAACCACCGCTATAAACCGGCTGATCGGGGCGTACCCGGCCTGTTGTTACACCCATTTGAACCGTAGTGAGCCAATGCGTCACGTTTTTCTGAGGGTTTGGCTGTGATTTTGAGGGAATGGTCAGCAATAGCCCTATTACGAAAAAAAGTAGTGTTTTCATGGTGGTAGCGTTAGATGGGTTGCTGGACGGCGATGCGGCTTAGGAGACGCAGGTTGGCGGGGTTGCTGTAATCGTACTGGTACAGCCCGTCTTTGCCAACCATGAGCAGCACTTTTGCCAGCGGAATAACGTCAAAAGCGTGGGCGTTGGGAAATGTCTGGCGCGGTTCGGGGTTTGTGGGATTACTGATGTCGAAAACGCTCAACCCCTTGTTTCCCTGACAGACAAACAGCGTCGGAAAGTCGATACCCAGGCCGTAGGGCGTTTCGAGTGGGTAGCTTTTAACCAGCTGGGGGCGGGTAGGGTCAGCAATGTTCACAATGTCGAGTACGTCCTGCTGATTCCAGCTCCCGCAACTGGTGGCCCCGCGCAGGGTTACGTAGGCGTAGTTATCATGTACCACCACCGGATCGCAGGAGCGGGCGTGGGGGAAAGCCGCTACCTGCTTCGGCTCAGCAGGGGTGCTGGCGTCGAAGATGTACATGCCCGTAGTTGTACCGATGAACAGGTTCTGCCGATAGGGGAAAATCGTTTCGACGTTCCAGCCGAGATTGATGGTTTTGGTCCGGCGGGGCTGGTTGGGTCGGGCCAGGTCAAAGAGCTGCATGGCGTAATTGTTGACTACGTAGAGCTGATCGTTCATCAGGGCAAACCGGGCCATCGAACCCCCCGAACCGACCGTTGGGGCCCCAGACGAGGTTTTAGTTGAGCTACTCTGGAAGCTGGCAAAGTCATTGGCAAGATAACCGCGCCCGAACCAGCTAACGGCATACAGGTAGGGCAGAATGTTAAAGGTGCCTTCGCAGTCGGTCTGCACAGTTTCGATGGCAATCTCTTCGCGGGTGTCGTTGAGTTTTCGGTTCAGCGAATCGTAATTCCAGGAGGTTCGGCCAATCTGACCGTTTTTAAAGCCTGTTTCCGCCCGGCCCACCTCGCGTACACTGGCGGGGTTGCTGATGTCGATGGCAACAAGGTCGATATAGCTGTCGGCGTACAGGATATTATCGCGAACGGCCAGATCGACGTTGCCGGGAATAGTCAGGAACGAGACTGCCCTGGGACTGGCAGGGTTGCTGTTGTCAAAGACATGAATTCCTTTTTTTGTCTCGACAATAAACAGGTACTGATCCTTCACGTACAGCTTGCCCGGCTCAATTACCGCCTGCGCGGGTCCCGACGTAACGGGTTTGCGGAGATCGGCCAGTGGAATCTGCACTGGCACAAATTTGCGGTAGGTGCGGGTCTGCCGGCAGTTGTCGGTGCAGCCCGTGAGCAGGGGCAGGGCAAGCAGCGAAACAATAAAGAAGTAAAGTGACTTTCTCATGGCGAATAAGCGAATGTATGTCGGTATGATTCCGGTTTGGGCGCAATGGTTGGAACGGGGCCAAAAAAATTGCCCGGCTGTCCTGATTACGGCCGGGCAATGGGGATTCTTACACAAAAATTACAGAAATCAATGGCTTCTAACCAGCTTGACCAATCTTACTGGTTCGTCTGGGTTGGGTCGGCTACTTTGCCCGTAAACAGCACCGTGCTGCTGCTTTTCTCGTGAATGACGAACACAAACGGGCGGTCACAGAGATACGTCATTGGAGCCGACGTTACCGAAATTTCACCTGTGGTTACGGCAGCAGCTTCGGTGCCAGTTTCATCGACCGCAACGAACGTATTTTGCTTCACCGAACTCAGCAGTAACTCCCCGTTACGGCTGATCTTCGAGAAATCGGCCCGGTTGGTAAAGGCGGTGGGCATACCCAGGCTGGTCAGTACGCTGTTCAGCTTGATTTCGTAGCTGAACGAGAATTTGGGCAGACCGATGTCAATTTGGCCCGTTGTCAGGGTCTTCTGCAACTGCGTCCAGTCGTCGGCGGTCAGAGTTTTGAGCAGCGCGTCGGCATTGGTGTTGTTGTTAGGCAGCAGCACCGTCATGACGAAGCGGTCGGAGCCATAGGGCAGCTCGAACGCGGTATAGGTGGGCGTAAACGACCGGCGCAGTTTGGTGTTCAGCCGCATCATTCTCACGCTTTTCTGACTGCCCGACGCCAGCGTAAACGGCTCGTCCTGCGTGTTTTCTGGTTTGAAGCGGGTTTGCCAGTCGCCCTTGAAATACAGCGCGTTCAGCAGAAACAGTACGTTCTCCGGCGAAATCTGGTCGATAACCTTCGGAATCTTGCTGTTGGTTTGCTCACTGGCCCAGCCGTTTATTTTACCGACGGTGGCAGGGCTGGCAAAATCCTCGCCCGATACGGTCGCCCGAAACGTGTCCGTCAGCAGGTTTTTGTAAGCCGGTTCAACCGTAAACGTATTGCGATACCAGACCGAGTTGGCCAGCCGTAACGTCACTTTGGGGTCCACGCCGGGCAGGTTTTGCATCAGATTCTGATACGTGGTGTTCACGTCGGTCAGGGTCTGATCGTCCAGGTTGAGGGTTTTCTGAATCTCCCGCGCCGTTTGTCCGTCGGCTCCGTTGAGGATCATGCCGAGGGCAATGTGCAGGCTCAGGGGCGACACAAACAGATTTTTGCCGGCGGGTTCCTGCTGACTGACTTGCCGGGCCATATCAAAGGCAAAGCGCGTGGTCTGACTGGCAAACGGGGCCGATACCCGCAGGTCCTTACCCGTACCGGCATCGGGCGAGGTTATTTTGTCGGAGCAGCTAACGGCCATTAGGCCAAAGCCTGCAATGGCGAGAGATAAGCTAAGAAATGAGGTGGTTTTCATGGCTGAGAATTAGTTAAGGACACGAGTTGAACTGATTGCGCTGCTCTCGAAGGGCCGTTACCAGCGGCTCGAAACCCGGAATAGTCTGGCCGTAGGGAAACGTGACGCGGTGTTTACTGTCGCCCTGTTCGAGTTCAATGTATTCGGCTCCGCCGTCGGCACAGTCGGGGCAACCGATACGTTCGGGTTGCTGGCCAAACGTGCTGAGGTTCACGGCAGCTTTAAGCACGTTCCAGTCGGCGGCAGAGATACTCTTCTGGCAGGTTTTAGGCGGTATGGGCGTTCCGCGACTATTGCCTCCGTGCGTCAGCGTACCGCTGGTGCCGGTAAACAAATAGTCTTTCCGGCACTTATCACCTATGCACATCCCAAACGATGTACCGGTGCGGATAATCAGTGTGTCGGTTACCGATTGTACGGCGGTTTCCGTGCAGCCTGATGCGAGGGCGATAAAGGTGAAAAAGGCAAGTAGGTAGTTCATGTTAATGCTGTTAGAAACGATAGTCGATACCAACCAGCAGGCCTGTGGTGGTAGGCTGGGTTTGCACGGGCGAATCGGGCCGGGTGCCGGGGGTTATGGCGGGCTGATACATACCCGCCAGCGACGCCGACCATCGCTCCGACGACCGATACCGGAACCGCGCCCCCATGCTCGCTACCAGAGCCACTGGTTGGTAAACGCCATCGCCCGCCTTGATAGTCAGTGCATCATCAACGCTGTTTTTTACGAATATATTAGTAATAAGTCCACCCAATATGGCCAGGGTCAGGCGTTTGCGCGGGCGGAGTTCGTAGCCCACCTGCACCGGTACCTGCACGTAGGCGTAGTTGTTGGCAACGGTTTGGCGGTTGCCGTAGCTGCTCAGGTTAGCGTAGCGATTGGTATTGCTGATGAGCAGGTCGTTGGCGGCTCCCATATTCAGGGTTGCCGGTACGTTGCCCATCTGACTGCGCAGCAGATCGGTGTAAAGATTGCCCATAGCGGCAGGAATGTTGTTGGCAATATTCCCCGATTGCGCGAAGTTATACAGTGGCTGCGCCCCCGGACTCTCGACCGTTGACCGCCCCACCAGATACCCCACGCCCGACTCTACCGACCACCGGTCCGTTAGCTGCACTCCCGCAGTGGCCTGAACAGCAATTGCCACACTGCCCCGGCTGCTTACCACCGATCCGTTGCTCGCTCTGGTGTTCGGACTGAACCCCACCGAGTTAACATAGGTGGGTACACCTACCGAAACCTCAGGGATAAACACGCCCGGCATAACAGAAACCCACACACAGTAGCTTTTGACAGAAACCCCTACCTGCTCTACGGCA
>JBBRUB010000233.1:0-6117 GCA_038248175.1 Cytophagales bacterium
ATTACCTGACTTTCAACACTATGAAGATACGAAACTCCCATCTTTTCGCAAAGGATAATGCCCGTTTTCTATCCCATAACGGGCTACTACCCTCACCCATTACCCTGTTTTCTCCTCGCAGGGAACGCCTTTTAACGCATCCGCAGTCCGATTTTTGAATGGAGTGGTGAAGTGGTTCTGCTACCCTGCCCCCCTCCTCACCAGTGGTAACGAGGGGGGGCGGATCAGCTCACAAAACGGCCTGGCTCAGGCAATGAAACAGACTTCCGTCCAGATCGTAGCGTTGATTGATGCTCAGGGAGGTGGGCTGGTGGAAGAGCGAGTGATTCAGCCCGTTGTAAAGCAGCCACAAGTTTGGCTTAACGCCCAGCAGGTTAGTTTCTACCTGCATCCGGTCAATGGCCTGCTGCACTAACTTGCGGGGCATCTTGACTTTTTTCAGGTAATTGGCGGCCCGGTGGGGCCGGATGGCGTGTTCAGCCAGGCGCGTGTACAACTGGCGGCTCAACGAATCCTGCGCCCCGACAAACTCCTGCATGAGTCCCGTCAGCGTATTCTTAAAGCTCTCCTCGGTGAAGCCGCTGTGACGGATACGGCTAAAAGGCAGAATGGTCTCACTTTCCCGCTCTACGTGTTCGGTCGTCTCGGTACGGGCCGGCTCAAAGAACGTCTTTGATTCCTGCACGTTGGTCAGCCGGGTGGGCTGCCGGGAGTCCGTACCCCCCTGGGCTAACCAGTCGGCGTACTCATCGAGATTGAAAAACTCATCGGCCCACCCCATCAGGCCATTGTCGCAAACCAGCCGGTAATGGCTGACCCGCATCCGGGGCGGTCCGCCACTGCGGCGCAATCTCATTGGTTGTCATACTGCGGCTGGTGGACAGGACTTTACCCTGGATGGTAAACGGACTTTTGCCCGTATAGGAGTTCGTAATAATCAACGCTTTTTCGAGCGTATCGGGGGTCGTGGCGGGTTTGTGGCCTTTGCGGGTGGGTGAGAGGACATCGAACCGCTGCGTCGGCAGACTGAGCGTAAGCGAGAATTCACCCTGCTGGGTGTAGGCGGCTTTCAAATCGTACTGTCCCAGTATGCTACTGGCCACCTGGCGGATCAGCCGGTTTTCAAACAGTGAGTACCGGTTGCCCTGTAATCCAAAAATCACCGGTTTGGGCTGGTCGGGCGGGCGACCGACGATAAATTGCTGGCGGTCTCTGGCCACACTGGTGTAGCCACCCAGCAGCGTCTCGAATGCCTGAAGACGCACCGGGTACGCGATCTGATCCCAGTTTTGGGGGGTTACCTACATTCGTACGTTATCTCCCACCAAAACCACACAAGTGTTTGACAATTAATTAGTTAAGGCTTCTTCGCCGACTTTGCCCTTCAACAGACCGGTCAAGTCTACGTTGACCAGATGCCGCAACGTATCTTCCGAAAAATCGTACTCCCCCTGAAAGTTTATGTGTTTCCAACTCAACGGGGCCGTGTGCGGAATGGCCGCCAGTAGCATGGCCCGTTCCTCAGGCGAGGATTCCAGCAGTTGCTGGGTGATGCGCAGCATGTTCCAGCAGGTCATCGCGTTAATCAGCAGTTGCTTACTGCGCGCCATTA
Organism: Cytophagales bacterium; assembly: GCA_038248175.1. Taxonomy (GTDB): domain Bacteria; phylum Bacteroidota; class Bacteroidia; order Cytophagales; family Spirosomataceae; genus Spirosoma. Next base: position 1,613 of record JBBRUB010000233.1, read on the forward strand.
CCAATAGATCTTCCCGACTGGCGTACCGGATCAGGCCGTTCTTGCCCAGATTCAATTCAGCCGCCAACTGGTGCAGATTCTCTGATTTGGTTTGAGCGTGATTGACCCGGCGCCGGGTGTCTTCTTCGTCCATGTATTGCAAGATAAAGGTCGTGCGCACGACCTTTCCCAGTTCACGTAGCGCATGATAAAGCGGATGGTGATCCGAGTAGGATGTTATTCCCTTTCGGGTGAAAGATATTAGATTTACTTATGAACTCTCTCCGACCAAAATTTGACCAGCGAGGATTTGATGCCGACCAATGGCAGAAACAGATCCACCGGCATCCCATAGAATACATTCGACGCAAACTTCGCGTCATTGAGCAGTATGCTAAAGGGAAAACCGTCAACGACCTTGCTTTGCAATACCACCTCCACCCGCACACCGTCCGCACTTACATCACCACCTATACTCAGGGCGGATTCGACCACTTGTGTCAGGCTGAAAAACGACCCCAGCCTACCGGGCTTACCCCCCAACAGGAAGCCGACTTTAAACGCACTCTGCTTCATAGCCGCCCCGCTAACCACGCCTTGAGCGGCAACATCTGGACCGGCCAGTTGATGCTGGAGTATGGGCAGCATACCCAGCAATTACCTGACAGGTAGCTATTTAGCACAGGACTTCGCCCCCGTTATCTCTTTTTTAAAATGAACGGGTGAAGTGTGGCCAAACGACTTTACCGACGGATAAAGTGTCTAAGTTACTGGCTATCTGAGGGGGCTGGGGGCGATGCCATACCGGGCCTGCACAACGCCCCCGGCGTTTCTAAAGGCGGCTACCATCCGGCTGGATTCGGCCTGTAGCTCCCCATAATGCCACGCATCAAGGCGGGGACACAAATGGACCAGACAGTGCTGTATCCGCTTATTTTCTGCCATTAGCTCCAGCAGGTGGCGGGTGTAATCCGCCTGATTGACAAGCCGCGTTCTCAGGACGATTTCCAGGGATGTTTCCAGGTAGCTAACCATAATTCTGGGTGGTTTAAAGGGTCCTGCTCAGACCATGCTTTGCAGGACGTTGAAGCACGAGCCGCGCCGGGCAATGAGTTCTCTGGCGGTTTTGGTGTCGATGGCCCGCTGTAAACAGGCCATGATATGGGCTAAAATCTGTTCGGCCTGAATGCCGTGGTTGAGATAGGCCGCCGTTGCTGTTACAAATACCTCAACGGGCCGGTTGCCCCTGCTACTATTACACTTGTGGCAGCAGGTAATCAAGTTTGTGACCTCGTTACCTCCGCCCAGCGAGTGGGGGATAATATGGTCGAGCGTTAGCTTAACGCCTTCCTCGACGCTACTGCCGCAGTAACAGCACGCGAACCCGTCGCGGGTGTAGATAGCCAGCCGTTTATGTTGTGAGGCCCAGTTCATGCCCTGATTGCGGGATTTACGGTCTATGGGTTTGATGGCGGGGGCGACACACATGGTAAAAGGCGGTTTATGATGTCCTTGATGACACTATAAAAATACGCCTATACCCTTGTATATCAGACCATTACCCTATTTACCTTGTTTAGTTATGACAACCCCTTTCCCTGTTATCTGGGGCCGCTGGAAGCGGCCCTTTATCGAATGAATTGGTGGTGTGGTCTTCGACCTCATGCCGTTTGACTGGTTCCATCTGCGCACGATACGCTCCGGCGGGCCACCATTTTTTTGCATCGGCAGCCCGCCATTTCCACTCGCTTCGTTAAGAGACTTACCAGGCGTCGACCGACCTGGTCAACATAACTGAATCCCCATACTGATGCCTAATTTTCCCTACCTCAACTGCATAATTTGCGGGCGTGACGTGTGCCAGTGAGATCAGGGCTAAAAAAGGATGTTGTTCCATGATAGCCGGCGTTGCCTGGGCAGCCCATTGCGTCCACTGGTGGGTGAATACAGACTCGCCGGCAAACCAGCTTAACAGTTCCGGGATTTTATTCACTTCCCGGGTTAATAAAACACGGTGGGTCACGGAGATTACCTGCTCGATCGGAAATTGCTTTTGTGTGTTCATTGCCAGGCCCGCCGGTAGGCGGGTAGTTAATTGGTTGGGTTTGCCTAGAGCGGCTCAAAAGTAATGTGAATGCTCACTGCCGCAGGCCTCGGCCCAGTTGCCCAGCATCGAGTGTCCGATCCTGCGCCGTCCGCTTTCACTATTGGACATCGCCCGCCGGGTATAGCCACCACTGCCCAACTTACTGACCAGGTCTTTCTGGGTTAGTCCGGCCCCGTACGGAGGGCTTTTAGCTGGCCTGGCCGGATCACGACGCGGGCAGACAATCAGTTGAAATCCTGCTCGTCCAAAATCCGAAGCACTTCCTGAAGCACCTCTTCGTTAAACTGCTCCCAGGGGAATACCTTGCTTTTGAGCGTCTCTCCTTCGACGCCTGATTGACGAAACGTCAGCCCCTCGGGCGTAATGGCATTAACGGTGATTTCTTCGTCCACTTGCCAGTCATCATGCAAATACGCTTCGGGCATGATCGTGCCATGGCCATCCTCAACCTTCTGCCGGTAGGCCGCCTGGATCATCTCCGTTAGTAATGTCCGGGAGGTACCTGCTGATTTTTGTCCGTTGTTTTCCATCTTTTTTACTTCGTTTTGATGCAATAAAGGTACACAAATAGGTAGGCTCTTTTGGCCGGGTAGGGTCGTCATCAGGCTACCGCAGGACCCGTTGGTAGCAGCGCCAGCACGGTCACTTCTCTGGATTCATAGGTGGCTCCATCGCCATCAATTTTTCGTTTCTCGTACCGACCCCCCACTTTTACCGGTTGCCAGGTAATCAGCCAGCTTACCATCGTTGGACAAGTCTCCTGCTGACCATCGTGAAGCACGCCCACGAGTAGCCGTTCACCGGCCTGACGTGGTTTCTTGCTGTACTGCTGCGCGATTTCCTGGCAGCGATTTATAAAACCATCAATTCGTTGCTGGGGCGTTTCCCTGTTCATAGCGGCCATAATTTATAGTGTGTATGATATCCTAAAGATACGGGCACCGGGTCTGTCTTACCCGAACAGACGTCCGTAGTAGGTTACGCGGCCTGCACCCATCCCCCTGTTATATCTTGCGCACAGCGATGATTGAGTGAGGTGAGGTGTTAATTGCCGACCGGCCTCCCCAGCTGGGGCGGTGTTTCGATCAGGCACCCGGCCAGCCAGCGCAACCGGTGCGGCTCCGCTGGCTGGCCGGGTGCTTAGAAGAAGTACGTAAGCCCGATGCCTAACCCCTGCCCGTTTATTAAATTGGCTTGCACCCATACCCGGCGCAGTTCGGCGGATACCTGCAAACCGTACAACAGGGTGGGTTTAAATCCAGTGGCTTTGATGGTGTAGCGGCCCGCGGCATTGCGGTCCCCGGCTTCGATCATCTGAATGGCACTGGCTCCCACGACGCCACCAATATAAATGTGGGGGCTGGTCTGAAACCCGATCCCTGCCAGGGCAACCGGATTGGCTTTGTACTGCCCGCTGATCTGGCTGTTATAAATTGGATTCTTGGTGCGTCCCCCCATCAGGGTTATGTAGCCCCCCCACCGGGTTTTTTTGGTAATTGTCAGCAGGACGGCTCCTCCCGATTGAGCGGCCATACCAAGGCCGAACGAACCCACGGCGGGCTTTTTACTGTCGGGATTATTGATGCGTTCGACGGCCTGAAAAAAGGCTTTGGTACCCATGCTGGCCGTCGGTCCGGCGTTCCGGTTCATACCCATCACGTAGGGGTTGATATAGCCACTGGCCAACGAAAGTTTCGTGGCGGGCGATGCGGGGCTGGCGGTTGGAACGGAGGTGTCAGCCTGGGGCGTTGGAAGACTCTTCGCTGGGGTTAGTGTAGTAATGCTGTCGGACACCGATGGCGCGGGGGCAATCCGGGCAGCGGCTGGTTTGACCGCTGGGCTGGCCGCGGACCTGAAATTTTGGGCCGAAACCAGAAAGGGTATACAAACCATGTACGTAAGAATGACAAATAATCCTTTTTTAAAGCCCTGGGCGAAAACTGAAACGTGCTGATTTAGCATGACTTTGGGGGATTAAATAGGAGGTCGTTCCCCTATTTTGATACCTTAAAGGTCGCCTTTTCTCTACCTATATTATTGTCTATCAGCGCGTTAGTGTTTTCGCTTGCTGGTCTTTGTTCCCCTGTTTTCTAAGTATGAAAAAAGTGAAGTGAGAAGAACACACGTTGGGGGGCCGCCTGGCGGCCTGCTTTTTGGCGGTGAAGTGAGGTAACGCCCGGGCGCAGTGTTCATACCCGGATATTTTGGAGTTCCCTTGTCGCCCTATTCCCAGCAGGCCGGTAAAACGGCCTCCGCATCTGGACAGTATCAAACAGGTGGCCCACCCCCGTAGGGATGAGCCATCCGGTTGCTTAGACTTACTAAGAAGCTGTTTGAGTTAATCGCTTTGGTCTGAATTTGCGTCTTTTGACCGTGTCCTGCGTTACTTTTTTTGTCCGTAGCTACGGCTACGGCCTGC
>JBBRUB010000234.1:0-6101 GCA_038248175.1 Cytophagales bacterium
CCCATCCACTTCCGGAGCGGTTTGGCGAAGAGGAGCATGAGACCATCTGCCACCAGCGCGAACACGGCGACGCTTTGAAACAGGCCGGGCATTTGCTGAATGTTCTCCGCTACCGGGGGCGTTTGTGTTGTATATTTGGTAAAAACCAGACGACTATGCTCCTGACCGTTGAGGGTACGTATCAGAATGGGCAAACCAGACTAAACGACGATGTCCCATTCACAGACGAGAGGAAAGTCATCATAACGTTTCTGGATGACGATGTGGAAACAGACCGCGCTCACCTGACAGCAGACAGTTTCTCGTTCCGACAAACGCGCGATGCGTTCAGGAATTACAAAGGATCGTTTAGCGACGAGGTAATCAGCGAACGCAGGACATCGCGATGACTATTTTCCTGGATACCTCGTCGTTGTTCAAGTTGTACGTGCAGGAAAGCGGCTCGGATGAATTGATTCGGTTCTCTGACGAACAGCCAGTCGAGCGGGTCTATTTGTCCGAACTTGCCATCGTTGAGTTTCACTCTACGGTTTGGCGTAAAGTCAGGATGGGCGAAGTTACCGCCGATGATGCACGGTTACTGTTGAGTGCATTCGATACGGATTGTCTCACGTATAGTTTTGTTCCTGTCACTCACTCACTGCTCCGGTTGGCCCAACAGTTGTTAAGTCAATACGGCCAAAGCGGCCTCCGCAGTTTGTATGCTATTCAGTTGGCTGCTGCCGTCAGTATTCGACAGGATACTCAACTTTTCAAAACGGCAGGTACACTGCTTCACACATTTTTCGTTGCTGAATCCCTCCCGGTAGAACTATAAGCAGTTACACCCGCCTGCTACGGCAAGGCTCACAGAGGAAACGCCCCCGGCAAGTCTGACCTGCCGGGGGCGTTTGTTTAGTGTACTGTTCACATGGAGAATCCCTACGGAATAATCGTCACGGTATCGCTGTTGTAGGCGAGTATGATGCCGTAGCCGCCCCGCACGTTGGAATACCGGACCTGAGGAGCCTGAAATGCCTGTAACAGCCCTTCGCCAATGTTGAAGGTTCGGTTGTACTCGAAATAGCCCCGATTGGTACGGTGTAAGCGAAGCAGGATTTTGGTGACTTTTCCCCGTATGCCAGTGGGCCGAGTCGGCCCCTCCAGTTCTACGCCGACTCTGACGGTGGTGGTTTGCCCGTTGAAACAAATGTCCGACAGATTATAACCATTGGACTGCCCATTGCTCCTGAAGCCACAACCGTCCTCGAACTCATCGGGACGGTCGAGACCTACTGAGTTTACGGCAACCTCCTTCTCATCACTGTATCCGGCTATATCAATAGAATAATAATCATTGGGTGTGGCCGGATCAGTGAACGTGCAAACCAGTTTACGGGCCGGAACTCCTGAATTAAGGGGAGCGGAGATAGCTTCATCAAATACTACGTCTGAGATTTTTACAGGTCCGGGTATCCGTTCGGGCAGGCTGTATGCATCAGGATAGCCCGGACTTGACACCACGTAGTAATACGACTTCCCGACCTGTGGCTTTGTGTTTCGGGCGGAACCGTACTGGCCCTCCTGTTGGTGGCGTAGTTGCTCGATTCGTACGCTATCTTCGTAGAGATAGACCAATGCCGTCTGAACGCCTTTTTCGTACACATACCGGCCTGTTGGTGGGTAGGTTTGACGTACCTGCAACGTAACAACGCTATCGGGCGACAATACACCGTACAACACCAAGTCGGGGCCGTTGAACGGTAAATCTCTCCCCAAATCTTTGGTACAGGCGGTTACTACGCTAAGCAGTAGCACAAAAGAGATACAGTAGTTCATCGCGGAAAGGAAAGCGAGTAGGTAACGTAGGGCAGGACCGGAAAAACCGCTCTGCGCACCACTTTGTAGTCAAATCCGACCGGCTGTCTTGGTGCTGCGTAAACCAATCTCCTGTCAAAATCAAGGTAAAAGGGATTGGCCTGGTTGTAGGCATTATAGACCCCAAACGACCACTGCGCCTGACGAATCCGGCGGGTGACATGGCGAATGGTCAGACTGAGGTCAAGCCGGTGATAGGCGGGCATCCGAAAATTGCTCCGGTCGCCATAAATAAGCGGTGGATATGCCGTTGCTTCACCCGCAATATTCTCCTGAATAGCAATGGGTACCGTTGTGGGCTGGCCCGACTGATAAATCCACGTAGCCGCCAGACTGACCTGCTCGCTGATGGCATACTGACCCGTCAGCGAAAATACGTGTCGGCGGTCGTAATTGGGTGCGTACCACCGGTTCTGGTCAATGGTTGGAAAACGTCGGCGGTGCCGGGCCAGCGTGTAGGCCATCCAGCCGGTAACTCGCCCCTGCGTTTTCAGCACCAGTAGTTCAACGCCTTTGCTGTCGCCAATCCCGTTGCGTTCGACGGTGTTCTCCCATTGTCGGCTGAAATTGGTCAGAAAGTTGGTACCCGTCTGGTAGTCAATGAGGCCGCTCAACGTTTTGTGGTACGCTTCGAGCGTGACACTGAGCAACTGATTGGGCAATGAATAGGTCAGGCCAACGGTAATCTGATCGGAACGCTGTGGAGGAACGCGTTGAGTGGCAGGTACCCAAATATCGTTTGGTAAGCCTACGCTGTTGCTCGACAGCAGGTGTACAAACTGGTGCATTCGCGAGTAAGCAAACTTTAGAGACAGGCGGCTGTTGGGCGAAACGCTCAGCGAAAAGCGGGGTTCTGTGTAGGAATACGTTTTGCCAGCCACCTGATAGGCCACAGCCCGCAACCCCACGTTGGTCCGAAGCCAGGTGGAGACCGTAAACTCGTCCTCGGCATATACGGCGGCTTCGGTGGCGGGAATAGCCGCGTTGACCCGCGCCAGCGTATCGGGGTTGATACCGTAGGTGGTTGACACGCCGGTTGGGCGGAAGCGATGCCGAATCACCTCCGTACCGGCCTGAATCGTGTGACGGGGCAGCGGATGCCACTCCAAAGCCGCTTTGGCCGTTACGTCCCGAATGGCCGAAACCGCGCTGAATCGCTGCGCCGTGACCCAGTCGTCATCAGGTCTGGTCAGTGCTTTTGTCCTGATTTGATACCGGTACGATGACAGTGTGCCGGTATCAAATCAGGAACAGGTTTTTGCGAATTGTTTGCGCGTACCGAACCGACAGCGTTGTGTTTCCCCAGTTTAGTCCGAATGCCGAGCGGTCGGTCTGGTTGCCTTCCTGAGCGGCCCAGGTGTCATTTCCATTGTAAAAACTGACCAGCAACCGACTGCCGTTTTTGAACTGGTGGTTCGCCTTTGCATTCACGTCATACAGCCAATAGTTAAAATACTGGCCGCTTTTGGCCGTACGGAAGGCAATCAACGTGGGCAGCAGAAACAGCGTCAGATATGAGCTACGGGCCGAGATAAAGTAAGATGACCGCCCGCGCAGACTGTCGGACAGTGGGCCTTCTATCAAAAATCGGGAACTGATAACACCCACGCTCGCTTCGGCCCGCCGACGCTGATTGTTGCCCTCGTTCATGGTCACGTCAATGACCGACGAAAGCCTGCCGCCGTAGCGGGCAGGGAACCCGGCCTTGTACAAATCCACCTTACGAACCGCGTCGGGGTTGAAGGTTGAGACAAATCCGAACAGGTGGGCGACGTTATACACCGTAGCGTCGTCGAGGATAATCAGGTTTTGGTCGGGCGTACCGCCCCGTACCTGCAGGCCGGTGGTGCCTTCGTTGCCAACCGTTATGCCAGGCGTAAGGGCCAACGCCTTGATGATATCCGTTTCGCCAAACAACGCCGGAACCGCTTCCAACTGCCTGATGGGAATGTTAACCAGACCAAGTTGCTGGTCATTGGCCATCGTCTCCGCACTGGCCGAAACGGATACCGGGCCAATTTCCTGACTCTCCGGCATCAGCCGAATCTGGATACTGGTATCACGGGCCGCAGACAGGTCAATACTCAGTGGTTTGTAACCGACGTACGAAATCCGGATGGACGTGGGTGCATCGACAGGTAGAACGTAGTAGCCAAACCGATTTGTTACCGTCCCGGAGCGCTTTTGTGTGTCGTATATCGTCGCACCAATGAGTGCTTCACCCGACAGCAGGTCGGTTACGTAGCCGCTAACGTTAGCCCGTTGCGCAAATAACGGGCTAACGAAAAGCAAGGCTATGAGAAGCGGGAGAACACGCATACAGGAATAGTAACTTAAGCTGCCATTGTAACGCAGAATTGAGGTTTATACGTGTAGATTAATTGAGGTGTTGTTTACGACAAACGCCCCCGGCAAGGTCAGACCTGCCGGGGGCGTTGCGTTAGTGGGCGTTGTTTACAACTCAAACCCTACACTCAGCCCTATCGAATAATTAATGGCCGTTTTCTGCGCGTCCTGTATTGGTATAAGTGGATACGTACCGACGGGTTTAGGAATAGAATTAAGGGTGAAAGGCTCGTTCACTCTGGGCAGTACGTTCATGACGCCGGGATTACCTTCAAGCTCGATAAAGCATCTTTTTCCACCCGGCTTGTAGGTGAAGCCAGCCCCCGCCTGAAAGACGGGCGAGAACTCAAACCGGCGATAAATCCTGGGTTTATCCCAGAAACTCATCTTGCTGTAAATCAAGTAGTCAACCCGGCTGCTGACTCCCAGAAACCACGTTACTTTTCGATTGACACCGGAATGCAACCGAAGGCCCACGTCGAAAAATAGATTGTCTAACCGATTGTCATCAAGTTTGGTAACTGTCGCGAAGCCAGTACGACTATCGAATTTAGCATCGGATATAAACCCACGTCTCCGAAAACCAACGCTGCTCTGTAATAACACATTATTGGTGATGGGTCTAAGTTGAAAATAGCTGATGGCAAATCCTATCTTCCCATCTTCACTACCGGTTCGAGTGTAGATTACACTATCTCCCCCAAAGTCAGGTCGTATGGTCGGTACATTAGTAATCTCCTGACCACTAACAAGGATACCAACTTTGAACCCGCTCGAAACTGGCATGCGGTACGTGATCTGAGCGTTCGAAAAAACTGGTATTGAGAATAATAGTGAGACGATAGTCAGTTTCATACAAAACAGAGCGGATTTATGTGAGCGTTTGACTATTGATTGATTTCACCCGGTAGTAAGTCCAACCCTGGCATTTGATACCGTGACCCCAGTCTCAATTGTCTTAGCCCTTTACCACTGGCATAGATAAGCCGTTTGAAGGCAAACTGCCCGTTATTACTTGCACTGGGAACCATAGCATAGCTGTAGCTATTTGTGGCTTCCTGTTCGCTGTTCGGATTGCGGCATTTTTGAGTCCACTCGTAGCCTACAGTTATTGTTCCAAACGGTGGATCGGGTAGTAAACTTAATGGCCATGTTTTAAACACAATGCGTGTCGATGCCTCAAAATAGACACCATATGCTTCATACGTGTTATAAGCTGTCATGGGATACGCAGTGTTACCGCCAGCATGAGGGTAGTACTCTGTGTCCTCAGTCTGTCCGGCATTGATTCCACAGCAACAAAAGAGGGCTGGGCGGCCATTTTTCGATTTACTACTCTCGTCAAGCGCGTACAGAACGTCGTCGTCAAACGAAAATGTATAGATTCCGTTGGGTTGTTCACCATTTTTCAGGGCTGAGAGTAACTTTTCTTTGTCCTTCTCGTTGATAACTGTTACCGTTTTCTGCTCGAAATTCAGCTTGACTATCCACTTCCCTACTTGCATCATGTTGTCCTGATTCAGCACTTTGGCCAATGTTGCGTTGGGGACCGATTCCTTTGCAGTTGCGCGTCCTCCCTGAGGTGCCATTGACGCAGCACTGAATCCCTCCATCCTGCTTAGGCTTTCCAAGCTCGCCGAATCCTTAACGATCTTCTCGTAATCCACCAAGGTGTTGAACTTAATTAAGCCCTCCTCTACGGAGACTTCCTGAGAGGTCTGCTTTTGCACAAACTCCTCCGTTCTCTGACAGCTTACTGCCGCCAGAAAGATTACCCACACGAGTAATTGCGTAAACGTTCTCATTAAGTAGTTGGGCAGTATTAACTGAAATCAACCCGGTATTTTCCGCCAAAATCGGCCCAAATTTTATCCAAAGCTGCCTTAAGGCTGGGCAAA
>JBBRUB010000235.1:0-6100 GCA_038248175.1 Cytophagales bacterium
ACATTTGCCACAACAGATACCGGCTAATCGTTACGTTTCGATACAAATACAAGCGGGTTTACATTCGTTTCATCGGTACGCATGAGGAGTACGATTCCATCAAAGGCATAGCTAACATTTGAGATTATGACGATTAAGCCGATCAAAACCGAAGCAGATTATCAGGCCGCTCTCCGTCGCATCGACAGATTGATAGATTGTGTGGATGATAGCGAGCAGGCTGACGAACTGGACGTTCTGTCTATTCTGGTCGAGAGTTACGAGAGCGAACATTACCCCATTGCTCCACCCGACCCGATTACGGCTATAAGATTCAGAATGGAACAGACGGGTATGTCGGAGAAAGAAATTGCTGACTATTTGGGTGGTGATCAAACTGCCGAAGCCATACTAAACCGTCGCGAGCCGCTAACGCTCGATATGATCAAGCGGCTATATCGGCAGTTGCACATCCCGGCGGAGAGTTTATTAGCCTGACCTTCTACTATTTGTGATTCAATTTGAGGGCAACTACTCAGATTACGAAGAAAACCGGCGCAAACGGCTCGGCACCGACGCCACACCAACGCGTATCAAATACCGGAAACTGGTTTGATATGCCGAAGCTGTATGAGTACCTCGGCATCGTTTTTTATTTCTACGCGAGAGAACATTTACCGATTCACGTTCACGCCAAATATGAGAAATACGAAACTATTTCTGAGTTGATTTACGAGAACGGCGAGTTGGTTGATGTACAGGAACGGGCGTCGGGAAGTGGACCACCGTTGCCTGTCAGGAAACGTAAGGAAGCCGAAACATTTGTACGAGCCTATCACAAGGAGATAACAGAGAAATGGCAGACATTCTTCGTCCTCAAAACCGAAATAACCCCGGAGCGAATCACCCGAAAGCTGTAAAGTATATCCGGGTGGTTGATGCAATGTATGCGGGCGATTATGCTGTTCGTATTTCGTTTAACGATGGCACCGCTCAAACGGTTGACGTTGGACCTTTTCTGTTCGGCGAACCACACCCGCAGTACAACAAATACCGCGACCCCGAACTATTCAGGCAGTTTTCGGTGGAAATGGGCAATGTTGTCTGGGGTGAAAACTGGGATTTGATCTTTCCTGTTGAGCAATTGTATCGGGGCAGAATTGACTGATTAAGAGCGGCTTGACCGAATACATTATCATCCGTATCAAGTGCCGGAAGCTGGTGTAACGTAGATTCGCATGTTTAAGGGAAAATCCAGTAGCCGACTCGTTTACGCGGCTACTGGATTTTCAAACAATCCAATAATCTGGGTTACTTCGCAGACGGCCATCTTGTGTGGCCCCTCCATAAAAAATCCTCGCGTTCCCATTTTGATGCGTTGTCGGTGAAGTAATTGAAACTGGGGACTTACAATCCACATCGTAGCCTTACCGAATTCAGGTATCGGCGTCTCCGAAGCAAAGGATTCATTGGTTGCTACATTCAGGATTTCTGGATGGATAATGTAGAGTATTTCCCGGTGGTCGTCGTACATGAAATCCCAGCGGATTCCCTGATAAGCTGGCGTTTTACGTCCACCCTCGTCAGCCGTATATAATTTATACGTAACCTCAAAATCTGGTAGGCGACCTGACCGTTCGAGATAGGAAATATGTTCCATCACAAAATCACGCCTTTTGATCGTAACAACGGGTTTAACTCGAAACTACAGCCGGGTAGCATCTCGACCGTATCGTCCCAGTCGGTTAAAAACCAGCGTTGGTTAGGTTCGGCGATGAGAGTCCGGCGGGTTTTGGTCAGAATCCAGATGACTTTGGCAACGCCGAAATCAAGCATTTTCTGGGTCTTATCATAGACATACTCCGTTTCGCTGACGTTGGCGGGCAGGTCGATTTTTACGTCGATTTCGATGACAATGCGGGGCGGCACCGAGAAGTATTTATCGTCGAGCGGTATGGGTAAACTGGCCTGGTCGAATACGGCAATGTCATTGGCGAGGTTGCTGCCCGGTGCCAAATGCAAACCCGGCTCGTTGGTAGCAATCAGGTAATCATCAAACGGCAGGTATTTGTAGAGAATATGGACAAGCAATGAAACAATCGCCGACTGCAACGCGCTGGCTACCATAATCTCTTCGTGTGTTTTATGATTGGTTAGAGCTGCCTGATAATCCCGGTAATAATAGGGAACACCATCAATTTCTTCGTACATCAGAGACGTCGTTGCCGGGTCAGAAGTTGATACGTCGGATACAGGATCGAAAAATGGGGTGCTCATAGCCATTACTGTTGTTTATGGTAAAGATAATCAGATTTTTGAGTAGCTCAGCCGATATGAACCGTTTCTTAGTACAACACCAAACCGTGTCCCAATATGAACCGTCGTGACCTATTACGCTATACAGTTGGAGCCGGACTATCGGCGGTATCGCTTCCGATGCTGGCCCGGCAGCAGCTTATTATTCCCCGCTACCGCATCGGTGCCTGTGATTGGTCTATTGGTCCGGCGGGCAGTATCGACGCGTTTACGGTGGCTAAACAGATTGGTCTCGACGGCGTGCAGGTCAGCCTGAACACCAAAGCCGACCAGGAACACCTGCGCAACCCGGCCAAACGGCAGACATTCATCGACGCGGCCCGTACTGCGGGGGTTGGTTTTAGTGGGCTGGCCATTGGGCTGCTCAACGAAATACCTTATAAATCCGACCCGCGCACCGACGAATGGGTATCTGACAGTATCGACGTGGCGCAGGCATTGGGCGTAAAAAACGTGCTGCTGGCTTTTTTCAGCGAGAATGACCTGCGCAACGACAAAATCGGTCAACAGACAGTTATCGACAAGCTAAAGGCAGTGGCACCAAAAGCCGAACGGGCGGGCGTGGTGCTGGGTATTGAGTCGTGGCTGTCGGCTCCCGAACACGTAGCCATCATCGACGCCGTTGGTTCGTCTGCCGTGAAGGTCTATTATGACGTGTGCAACTCGACCGTGCGGGGTTACGATATTTTTCGGGAGATGCGCGACCTCGGCAAAGACCGAATCTGCGAAGTACACATCAAGGAAAACGGCCACCTGCTCGGGCAGGGACAGGTTGACCTCAATAACGTACACCAAACTCTGAACGACATTGGCTACAAAGGCTGGCTACAAATTGAGGGAGCCATACCATCCGGTCAGGCTATTTTGCCGAGTTATATACAAAACAACAAAACCGTTCGACAGATATTTGTGTGAGGTTGGGCGTCCTCGTCCAACCAGCCGCGACCAGCGGTTGATATCGCATTTATTTAGCTTCAACTACATTGTTAGCCGCTATTCGCGGCTGGTCGGTCAAGAGCTGTATCGACGGGCCAACCTACTTCTAAAACCAGCTATGAAACCAATTGCTTTATATTCCACCCTCCTGCCGCTGGCCCTGACTGCCGGGTTGTTGCTCGTGGCTCCGTCAATTATACCATCAGCAACCGCGCCCGCCAGCGAACCGCAGCAACGATATAGCAACGTGATCGGCGACGATTCAACGCGGCTGTACCTGCCCGACGACCTCGAAGCCACGCTCTGGGCTGAAGCCCCGATGTTCTACAATCCCACGAACATGGACATTGATGCGCGGGGCCGGGTCTGGATTACCGAAGCCGTGAATTACCGCAAATTCAACAACAAACCGGGCGACCGGCTCGACCATCCGGATGGCGAGCGGATCATGATTTTGCAGGATACCGACGGCGACGGGAAAGCCGACAACAGCAAGGTATTCGTGCAGGACCCCGACATCATTTCGCCCCTCGGCATTGCCGTGGTGGGTAACAAAGTCATTGTCTCCTGCTCGCCCAACCTGATTGTTTATACCGACGAAAACGGCGACGACCGACCCGATAAAAAAGAAATTCTGCTGACCGGCTTCGGCGGACTGGACCACGACCACGCGCTGCATTCGCTGGTGGCCGGGCCAGATGGCAAGTATTACTTCAATACTGGAAATGCCGGGCCGCACGTCGTGACCGACAAGGCGGGCTGGACGCTACGGTCGGGCAGTTTGTACGTGGGTGGTACGCCCTACAACACCCAAAACCACGGCAGTCAGATCAGCGACGACGGGCGCGTCTGGACCGGCGGACTTGCCCTGCGCATCAACCCTGATGGAACGGGACTGAAAGTGATGGGCCATAATTTCCGCAACAACTACGAAACGGCGGTTGACTCCTACGGCAATCTGTGGCAGAACGACAACGACGATCAGGTAGTGGCATGCCGCACAAGCTGGCTCATGGAAGGCGGCAATGCGGGCTACTTCAGTGCCGACGGTACCCGCTACTGGCAGGGCGATCAGCGACCAGGGCAAAGCATCCAAACCGCCCACTGGCATCAGGAAGACCCCGGCGTATTGCCCGTGGGCGATATGACCGGCGCGGGTTCGCCAACGGGCGTGGTGGTCTATGAAGGCGACGCGCTGGGGCTGAATTACCGGGGTATGTTGCTCAGTGCCGAAGCGGGCCGCAACGTCATTTTCGGCTACAAACCAGAAGCGATGGGCGCGGGCTACCGAATGCCGCGCACCAACTTCGTTAGTACCTTTCCAGACGTGGACGAAAACTACAAATGGAACGACAAGACGACTGATACCCGCAAGTGGTTCCGCCCCAGCGACGTGGCCGTGGGAACCGACGGGGCCATTTACATTGCCGACTGGTACGACCCCGTAGTAGGCGGGCATCAGATGGACGACCGCAAAGGTTACGGACGTATCTACCGCATTACGCCCCGGGGCAGGAACCTCCGCGCTCCAAAAATCGACCTCAGCAACACCAAAGGGCAAATTGACGCGCTGCTCAGCCCGGCTATCAATGTGCGTGTGGCAGGATTTACGGCCCTGAAAGCACAGGGCGCGAAGGTGCTGGAGCCGGTTATGGAATTGCTGTCATCCACCAACTCGTATCACCGGGCGCGGGCCATCTTCCTGATGGTTCACCTCGGCCCCGAAGGTCAGTTTGAGGTGGAGCGACTGCTGAAAGCCGTTGACGCCCCCATACGAGTCGCAGCCCTGCGTGCTTTGCGAAGCATCACGCCCGAAAACTCAAAAGCTAACCCAGCCCTAACGGCTTCGCAGCGGGCGTTGCTGCCGTTGCTGGGTAACCTGTCACTGGACCGGAACGCGGCTGTTCGGCGGGAGGTGGCCGTGACCGTGCGCGATATGCCGTACCGCGATAGTCGATACATTATTCAGAACTTAGTGAAGGGCTATGACGGACAGGACCGTTACTTCCTCAACGCGCTGGGCATTGCCGCCGACGGCAAACAGGATTATGTCTTTGCCGACCTCCGCCCCACCCTACCCGAAAACCCCGCCAACTGGGACGACCACACCGCCAACCTTGTTTGGGAGTTGCACCCCACTGCTGCCGTGCCAATGCTGGCCAAACGCGCCAACACGCCAACGCTTTCTGCCGATGCCCGCAAACAGGCCATCACCACGCTGGGCTTCATCAACGATACGTCGGCGGTGAGGGCGATGCTTGACTTAACCAAATCGGCAGACAAAGACGTAGCGGCACAGGCGGCTTACTGGACCAATTTCCGGCGTGGTAATGACTGGGCCAAACTCGCCGATTGGGACAAACTGATGCCGCAAAAACTATCTGCTGCCGAACAGCAAATGTTGGCCAAACGGCAGATACTGCTGGACGAATACAAAAGCGATGTCGAGAAGCGGAAGGTGGCAATGGAAATGGCCCGGACACCAGAAGGCGGGCAGATTTTAGTGGGCCTGGCCGCCGACAAAAAACTATCCGACGACCTGCTGCGAACGGTAGGGCCAGCTATCCTGAAAAACCCCGACCAGAGCGTACGGACAATGGCGAAGGAATATTTCGCGGCTAAACCCGCCAAATCTGCCGACGAACCGGCTCAGGCGGAACGCAAACCGGCAATGTCTGCCGATACGAAAACGGACCTGGCCATAGCACCCGCTACAGAGCAGATTGCGATGCTGACAGGTAACCAAAAAGCGGGGCTAACGGTCTTCAACACCAACTGCGCCAACTGCCACCGGTACGGGAAACTCGGCAACGATGTAGGCCCCGAACTGACACAGATTCACCAGAAACTCGACAAAGATGCCCTGTTA
>JBBRUB010000236.1:0-6055 GCA_038248175.1 Cytophagales bacterium
GCCGTCCACATATAGTCGGTATGGTCGTCATTGGCGATGTACAGCCGCTTGACGGCGGTCCGGCGATCCGGTTGGGCCGTTACAACTGACAGACTAACGAGAAGAAATAGAATTAACAGGATGTGTTTCATGCAGGCAGATGGTTATCTATATCAAAAGGAAAAATTAGCCCAATATCCCGGTTTCACCCGAAATCAGGGCCGGACAAACTGTACCAAACTCCTGTCGGCAATCAAAACAGGGGCATCGTAAATCGGGATGTTCGTAAACGTGTAGGTGTCGCCCGTTTTTTTCCACTGACCCGCCGGTATTTCATAGACCCCGCCCGTGATGATGTCCACTAAAACCGGACTGTCGATGTTGGCGTTGGTAAACGTAAAATTCAGCAGCCGGGGCGTGGTGGATTCCGTCGGGATTGCGTCGTCTGACCAGATGGTGAACACCTGCTTCTGGGTGGCTTTGTGCCGGTAGCCATACACCGCCAAACTCCGGTCGGTACCGGGCGAATACGTTACGTCGGCTTTATTGGCGGGGATGGCTTTGGGGTTATGCGTGTGGCTGACGTGTTTGATGCGCTCCAGCGAATTGTCGAAAATGCTCGTCACGTGCTGCATGGCATGATATGCCATTTTAGGGCGTATGGCCCGTTTTGTCGAGTCCGACTGGATAATACCTTTCACATTGAGTTTGCGAATGGGGCCAGCCGTGTAGGCCATGTCGATGATGCCGAGGATGCTTGTTTCGATGTCGTGGCCCAAATCGCCGAGCATCCGACGGGTATTCCACTTGGCCTGCGTCAGTTCGCTCCAGTCGTAGTCGCCGAGCGCACCCCGCCCAAAACCGGGCGCCGAGGGGCAACCGTTTTCGCCCTGCCGCAGCGGGATGTTCGGGGCGTATTTATCCAGAACAGCCCGCAACTGCCCTACTTTCGGGTAGTGTGAATCGGGGTTATAGACGTAGTCGTGGTAGGTGAAATTGGCAAACCCGTTGATTTTCTTTTTGTCGGCCAGCACCTTAAAAAAACGGTCGGCATAATCGAGGTCGATGTGGCCCATGGCCAGACCCGACACCCGCGCTTCGGGCTGAATGCGTTTGATGATGTCGATGGTGCGGATGTGGAGGGCCGCGCAGCGTTCGGGCGTGTTTTCTGTGTTGTCGCCAAAGTTGGGTTCGTTCCAGATTTCCCAGTCAACAACTTTGCTTTTGTAGCGTTTCACGAGGGCTTCTACCCAGCGGTCCCAGGCGGCTAAGGCTTCGGGCGAAGTGGGTACACCCGCGCCGAGGTTGGAGCCTCCGCCGTTGGGGTAGTTGTGGTTACCATACGACGTTTCGAGCCAGGGCTGAAAACCGCGCCGGTGGGCATCGTCAATAATGTGGTCGAGCCAGGCCCAGTCGTATTTCCCTTTGGTATGTTCGGTTTTATCCCAACCCGCCTGCATCCGCAACCGTTTGATACCCAGCGGAGCAATGTATTCCTTGAACTGGTCATAATCGGTATAGTCGCGGTCCAGCGTTTCGCAGCCAATCAGCCAGTTCGACCCCTGAATCTCGCTGGTCGAGCGCGGTTTCACACTGCCCAGATACGGCAAATCGGTCTTGAACGAGGATTGAGCGCGATTTGGCCCGGTGTCAATGGTTTGGGCAACCGACTGAAAGCCGATGAATGACAGCGCAACGAATGACAATAAATGACCTGTTTTGAATGGCATTGCAGTAAATAGTTTACGTCCGTTACGTTGTTGTCGATATTCACTTCATCAGTTCCAAAATCTGTATGGCTTCGGCGTAGCGTTTACCTAACGCACGGGCCGATGGAGCATCGAAATGAGTTTGGTCACCCTTATCAGTCAGGCCTGTTGCTTCTACGCAGGCCATCCCCGAAACGTGTTTTGGCAAGTCTCGGAGAACGGCGTTGATTTGGGTGGCTACGGGCGTTTTTCTACCGTAGAAATCGCCCAGCGTTCCAACAACGACCGGAAGGTTTGGCGCGTTGAACGCCTGCCGGAATCGCCCAATCAGTTGCGTCAGTTTCGCCTGATAGGAACTGACAAGTTCGGGTTTACTGTCCGATTCGCCCTGATGCCAGAGAATGCCGTGCAGCGTCCCCGTTTTTTGGGCGGCTGTCACCCGTTTCAGCGCGTCGTCATACGGGTGGCTGTTGGTCTGTTCGTGATAACCCGCCGGTTGCCAGCTATCAATCGGCGACCCACCAACGGCGGTTGGAATCAGTCCGATAAATGCTGCCGTGTCCTGTTCAGCCATCGCTTTGCCAAAGGCCAGGCCGGGGCCAACGCCCACCATGTCGGGCTTGTCGAAGTGCATCGGGTCGGTGGCGGGCACCCATTGTCCATCCTTATTCAGCATCCAGATGCGGGGATGCGAAATTTTATCCACCGCTTCGACCGTCCCCCGTCCCGCCATATTCGACTGCCCCGCCAGCACGTACAAATGAAATCTGTCGGCTGTTAGGCTGGTTGGCAAAGCGGATTGTGCAACCAGTTCAACCCAGTTCAGCAGCAACAAAGCGACTACTATCCACAAGCGGTTAACCATGATTTACGTTTAGGTTTGTTTCCGCTGCACAAGCTTCCATCAGCCCTTTGATATAACCCACGCCGAAGAGGTTGCCCTTCATTTCGTAACCCGCGTGTTCGTTGCTTTCGCCCGCCATTGTCGGCACGTGGTCTGAGCGGAGCGGCACGTTCAGGCCGGTTTCGTAATACACTTTCATGGTCCGGTACATATCGGTTGGCCCGTTGTCGTGGAACGTCTCGCGGAAGTCGGCGGGGTGGCCCGCTACGTCGCGGATGTGGACGAAGAAAATGCGCTGCTGCCCGCCAAACTCCCGAATCAGGGCCGGTACGTCTTCCTGCATGGTGGTGTAGGTTCCCTGGCAAAACGTCAGCCCATGCGCCGGACTGCTGGACAGCAACAACGCCCGGCGTATGGCCTGAGCCGAGGTCAGAATCCGCCCAATACCGTTAACCGGGCTGATGGGCGGGTCGTCGGGGTGCAGGGCCATGTTTACACCGTTGGCTTCGGCAACGGGCATCACCCGCTCCACAAAATACTGATAGTTGTCCCAAATCTGGTTTTCCGAAAACAGGCCGTATGTCGAGACGGGTTCCTGCTGAGATGCTTCATAATTGAACCCACTGACTAACGCGCCACCCCGCTCCGGCAGGTTTTTGTGGGTGCGGTACCAGCCCGTCGCCATGAAGTTGTAGCACAGCAACCGGATACCGAGTTGCCCCATGTTTTCCAGCAAGCGGCAATACCGGTCGAGGTCTTCATCCCGGCCCGGCAAGCCGAGTTTAATCCGGCTCATGTCAAACTGATCACCCTCCAGCCCGATGATTTTCAACCCATTATCCGCGTAGATTTCCTGCGACTGCCGGAAGGAGTCGAGGTCATCGGGGGCGGGCAGTCCGGTCAGTTCGGGCGCGAGTTTAACGATGGCTTCGCTGATGCCCATTTGCCGGGCCAGTTGCCACTTCTCGTCGGGCCGGTTGCCGAAAAAGAGGAAGGTTAAGGTCATGCTCAGAAATAACCACCTTTTTCGGTAATCGACTGCACCGTTTCACCATCGCGCACCCAGCCAAAAATCTTCTTTTCGTTCTCCCGAATCTCTTCAGCCCGCACCAGCACCTCGTAGGCAATGTCGCGCGGCACCACCAGCACCCCGTCTATGTCGCCCAGCAGCACATCGCCGGGCCGGATGGTTACGTCGTCAATTTGCAGCACGGTCTGGTAATGTGTAATCAGGCAACGGCCCAGGCTTCCGTTGGAGATGCGGTACTTGTAAAAAACCGGGAAGTCAGCTTCCAGAATCTGGTGCGTGTCCCGAATGCCCCCGTCCAGACAGGCAGCTTTTACCCCCTTACCTTTGGCCGTAGCGGTCATCACGCCCCCCCAGAGCGTCGCTTTTTCGTCTTTGCTGGAGTCCCAGATAACAAAGGCGTTTTCGTGCATACGGTCCAGCATCTCGGTTCGGAACGCCATTTCGCCACTGATTACGGCGTTGGGCGCACTTTTGATCGTGAAGGCAAAACCCGCCACCGTCCGGTACTCGCGCAGCGGTACAATACGGTTGGGCAGCGCCTGATTCAGCAAACAATGTTCGCGCAGTACGTCGTTAACGGCACCGGTGTACAGCTGCTCGAAGCGCAGCAATAGTTCATTGTCCGGCACCGGAAACGTCTGCGTCGAAATATACTCCCGCTCTTCGATAACCTTTTCGAGATTCATCATCCCGACTTCTTTTTTGTACTGGTCAATTCCGTTGTGTATCATGTTATTGGTCTTTTTTAGAAAGTTGTTTATTCGTTTACACTCCTGAACTGGCCAGGAAACCGCCATCAACGGGTACCACAATGCCCGTGACGAATCCGGCGGCTTCGTCGCTGATAAGCCAGTTCATGCAGCCGATCAGTTCGGGGGCTTCGCCGAAGCGTTTCTGGGGCGTGTGGCCCATGATGCTCTCGGCGCGGGGCGTGTGGGAGCCGTCTTCGTGGAACATAATTTTGCGGCTGCGGTCGTTCAGGAAAAAGCCCGGCGCAATGGCATTGACCCGCACCCCCGCCGGGGCCAGATACGCGGCCAGCCACTGCGTGAAGTTGGCAATACCGGCTTTGGCCATACCATACGCCCCCACTTTGGTCAGCGGTCGGTAGCTGTTCATGGACGCAATGTTGATGATAACGCCCCGCTTCTGAGCCGCCATGTCGCGGCCAAACACGAAACTCGGTATCACCGTACCCATCGTGTTGATGTCGATAACGCTCTGAAACACGGGCATACTGAGGTTGAAAAACCCCTTTACCGACCCATCGTCCAGCAGTTCGCGCTCGTCAAATTCGGTGGTGTTGGTCAGGGCGTCCATTTGATTGCCGCCCGCCCCGTTAATCAGCACCGTACACGGACCAAACGCTTCGCTGACAACCGCATGAGCGGCTTTGACGGAGGCTTCGTCGGCCACGTCGGCAGCAACGGAAATAGCGGTGCCACCCGCCTGTTTTATCCAGGCTTCTACCCGTTGCAGTTTGTCCATGCTCCGCCCCAGCAGGGCGACCTGATAGCCCTGACCGGCCAGATTTCGCGCCATTTCGGAGCAGAGCGTACCGCCCGCGCCGGTCACAACGGCTATTTTACTTGTATCACTCATTTGACAGCCAATGGTTTATGTTGTTGTACGAAAGGTCTTTGATTAGGTTTTTAAGCAACGCGTCGTCGTTTGGTAGCTGCCCCGACTCGGCCCAATCGCCCACGAAATTGCACAGAATCCGGCGGTAATAGTCGTGGCGGGTCATCGAGAAAATACTCCGCGAATCGGTCGTCATGCCAATGGCCGTGCTGAGCAGTCCGTAATTAGCCAGCGTGGTTAGTTGCTCGGTGATACCGAGGTAATGGTCGTTGTACCACCAGGCGGGGCCAAACTGAATTTTACCGGCCACGCCATCTTCCGAAAACGACCCCGTCAGCGACGCAAAGGCGGCATTATCGGCAGGGTTGAGCGTGTACAGAATCGTGCGGGGTAACTGTTCGGTCTTGTCTAAATCGTCCAGAAACCGGCTCAGCGATGCGATGTCGGCGGTTTGACCGATGGCGGCAAACCCACCTGCGCCCCCCACCCGCGCCCGCAGCCGCGAACTCGTGTAGCGAAACGCGCCAATGTGCAGTTGCATCCGCCAGCGTCGATGGTGGTATGCCTGCCCCAGAAACAAGAGCAAATGCGATTGCAACTGAACCGTCTGTTCACTGCTCAACGCGGCTCCGTTCAGGACGTTATCGAATAGGTTCGTGGCCGTTACTTCGTCGGTGGCAACGTACCGAAAACCGGCATCGAACGAATGGTCGACGAGCAGACAACCGTGTTCCACGAAGAAATCGAGCCGGGTTTCCACCGCCCGCTTGAACGTAACGAGGTCGGTAATTTCCACGCCGGTTTGCTCCGCTATTTTCGGTAGCCAGGCCGAAAACGTGGGTTGATTAACGGCGATGATGCTGTCGCTCCGCAGCGAGGGCAGGCACTGAAAGCCAACGTTCTGCTCGGCTA
>JBBRUB010000237.1:0-6039 GCA_038248175.1 Cytophagales bacterium
ATCTGAAAAAAGCCGACGGCGTAACCCCGCGCGAAATTGTGAACCTTAACGGCGTGGGTAATGGCGGGCTGTCGCTTCGGCGCGTACCGGCTCTTTTGCGGGCTTTGCAGAAAAACCGCGCCAAACTTAACCTATACACCGGGGCCAGTCGGCATGAATACAACGAAGATGTTTTTTGGGGTATCGAAGTAAATCGGCATTGGCCTGTTTTACGTATTCCATCATACCGGAAGGCACTGCATTTTGCCATTGAGTTCTTCCCAGACCGGGCCGTAACACATTACAATCGGGGTGAATTACCGTTTGGCTGTCATGCCTGGGATATTCATGGCACCGACTTCTGGCGGCCAATTTTTGCCCGGTACGGTCATCACATCTAATTTCGCCTTTCATACGTAGTCTGATACTATGAACCACTATATCCAACCCACTACCTCCATTGCTCTATGCACCTTCAACGGAGCAGATTACCTCTCCACGCAATGGGCAAGTTTGCTGGCACAGGAACAACTGCCGGACGAGGTTGTCGTTTGCGACGATCAATCGACCGACGGGACGGTGGCTCTGTTACACCGTTTAGCCGCGCAGAGTCCCTTCCCAGTGCGTATTCTAAAAAACCCCGTTCGGTTGGGTTACAACAAGAACTTCGAAAAGGCTCTGCTTGAATGCACCAGCGATCTCATTTTCATCTGTGATCAGGACGACGCCTGGTTTCCCGACAAAATTAAGACAATGGCTCGTTTTATGGTTGACCACCCTGACATCGAAGCCGCTTTTTGCGACGCCTGGGTTACCGATGAACAGTTACAGGAACGCCAAAGCCGATTCTGGGAGTGGGTTCGGTTCGATACAGCTACCCGTTCGCGCTGGCAGTCGGGCGAGATGATGGAAGTCATGCTGGATGGCAATCGGGTTATGGGTTGTGCTACTGTTCTACGAAGTTCGTTTCTGGCTAACGCCCTGCCCGTGCCAGAGTCCGTACCAGGCTACATTTACGACGGCTGGCTCGGTTTAGTAGGGGCAGCCCGGCATTCGGTGGCGTTTATTGACGAGCCACTGCAACTCTACCGCACCCACCCCCAGCAACAGGTTGGCGTACGCGAGAGCGATGAGGTTGTGGAACGCGTTCGGCTTCTGGATAGGTTTGGCCGCCAGCGGGAAAAAAAACTGGCTCCGTTGCGCGAAAAACAAAGTCAGTTGGCCGTCATCAACAAGTTGCTGCGAAACCGACTAAACAACAATGCTCCCGGTCTGGCTGCCCTAAGACGGCGTTTGTCCCACTTTACCATGCGCAGTTGTCTGCCACATGAGCGACACCGGCGCATTGGTCCGGTGCTGGCCAGTCTGCGCGAGGGCAATTACCAGCGTTACGCCGATGCGTCGGCCAACTGGTACGCGCCCTACCTGGCCGCGCTGGGCGATATTCTCGAATAAAAATCCACCTGTGCTTCTTACCCTCTGTACCATACATCAGCTGCCGCAGGCGTTTGCCCTTGCCAGCAGTTTCTGTCGATATAATCCGGCATCCAACACGCCAGTTCATGGCGTACTGATTGGCCTTGCCGACAACCCCGATAACCTGCCCAATGGCTTTGTATCGCCCTATCCGCTGCTTTTTCTGCGCGATATGCTCCCCACCAGCCAGTTAACTACTCTATCGGATCAGTACACGCCGGTTGAGTTTGTGGCCGCCTGCAAACCGCTGTTCATTGCCGAAGCCCTCCGCCGATACCCGCTGATCAATCAGTTTGTGTATGCTGACCCGAACGTTCTGTTTTTGAGCGATATAACTCCTGCATGGTCAGCGTTGTTGTCGGCAAATATCCTGCTGACGCCCCACCTCACCGGCTCGCCCGCTACGGGTCCAACGCCCGCCAAAACGGGCGCAACTACCCTGCGGCCCACCGAGAGTCACCTTCAGAACGTGGGGCTGTACAGCAGCGATTTTATAGCGTTTCGGCGTTCAGACGAAACCCACCGGATGCTGGCCTGGTGGCAGGACCGCGTTACCAATCGCGCTTTCATTGACTTTTGCGCAGGTCTGTGTCTGGATCATATCTGGCTTATGCACGTACCGGTCTTTTTTCGGGAGGTGGTCGTCGTCAACAATCCGGGCTGGCACGTAGCCCTCTGGAACCTGTTTGAACGGCAACTGCAGCAAACCGAAACCGGCTGGCACGTACAGGATACCGGCGCAGCTGCTCAACCACTTTTATTCATCAATACCAAAGGGTTGATTGATCCTGACGAGGGACTTTTTACGCAGCTCGATCAGCCCGCTATCCGGCAACGCTCCGGGGTTAATCCGCTGATACAGCACTACCGAAACACCCTCACCGGCGGGCAAATGAACTTGCTGACCGCAGTAGCTCCGGCCTATGGAACTCAGCCATTACCCATAATTTTGCGGGGCTGGCGGCAGCGGGCCGTTCAATCACTGCGGGCCGCAACGAGCTTTATTGACCGGGTGCCTTTGCCTTCTCTTCCGTAAGTCAGCCGGCTTGAGCAACGGCCCGGATCACGGATTTGTTAAAAAAAATGACGAGTTTTGCGGCTCAAATTCTGAGAAAAATACAAACCCGCAGATCGGAAATTATCCAACCATGAACGTACTTTTCGATCATCAGGCCTTTACCGGTACGACGTACGGGGGCGTATCACGCTACTATTTCGATCTCATGCGGTCGTTTGTCGGTATGCCCGGTATTACGTTCGATCTGTCGCTGCGGTTATCCAACAACGAATACCTCAATCAGTCGTCGCTTAGCAAACATATACGCTACCCAGCCTTTGCGGGGTCGCCCAACGTAAACCGGGCGGCTTCACTGCTGAATCGACTGAGCAGTATTCAGAAAATCCGGGCGGGGCGGTTCGATGTGTTTCACCCAACGTATTACCACCGGTATTTTCTGGAAGCCATCGGGACGAAACCCTTTGTACTCACCTTTCACGACGCTACCAGCGAACGGTATGCAAAGGAATATTCAGCTGTTTACCAGGGTCTTTACGACGTAAAAAAACTCTTGCTTCAACGCGCCACCCGAATTATTTCGGTATCGGAATTTTCGAAACAGGAGTTGCTGCATTTCTTCCCGATCGAACCCGACAAGGTTGAGGTTATTCACCTCAGCACCTCCTTGGGCGAGTTGGCACCAGCGGCTGCGGCTATGACCGCGCCCCTAACCGCACCCTATCTCCTTTACGTGGGTAAGCGCGATTTTTATAAGAATTTCGAAGGATTTCTTCGGGCCATTCAGCCCGTGTTGCATCGGCATCCCAATCTGCATCTTGTTTGCGCTGGCGGGGGTGCATTCAGTACCGATGAGCAGGCCTTATTCCACGCATCGGGTCTGCATCAGCGCGTTCATTATCGGTCCATTACAGATACCAGTTTGCTGAATCTGTACCAGCATGCCAAGGCATTTGTTTTTCCATCGCTGAACGAGGGTTTTGGCATACCCGTTCTGGAAGCCTTTGTGGGTGGGTGTCCGGCAGTGCTCAGCAACCGCAGTTCGCTGCCTGAAGTAGGAGCTGATGCCGCCGTGTATTTCGATCCTGAAGATAATGAGTCGATGGCCGGAGCCGTAGAGCGTGTCATAACGGACGATGAGTTGCGTGATGAGTTGCGCCGGAAAGGAACCGAACGGCTTCTGCACTTCTCGCGCGAAAAAACTGCCCAAAAAACCCTGAACCTTTACCAATCTGTTTGTTAACGGCATGTCAAAAGCCAGTCAGTCGCTCCGTTCGTTTGTTACCCGGCCCTACCAGTCGGCAGCGGCAGCAACAACCAATAAGCGCTATCCGAAATTAACGGTTGTTACGCCCTCGTTCAATCAGGTCGCGTATCTGGAACGCACCATCCTGAGCGTACTCAACCAGCAGTATCCAAATCTCGAATATTTCATTATCGACGGCGGCTCGACCGACGGCAGCGTTGAGCTGATTAAACAGTACGAATCCTACCTGGCCGGTTGGGTGAGTGAGAAGGACCGGGGCCAAACCGACGCTATTAACAAAGGATTCCAACGTGCCACCGGCGACTACGTGGCGTTTCAGAACTCTGACGACGTCTTTGCGCCCGATGCCTTTGCCAACATGGCCGCTGCCTGGCGCCAGCATCCCGATACCGACGTTTTTTTCGGCGACATGTACATCATTGACGAACAGGACGTTATTCTGGAGGAGTTGCGTACGCTGCCGTTCTGCGCCGAGTGTCAAATTTATGAGGGCATGCAGGTATTTAACCAGTCGTTGTTCATTCGGCGTAGCCTGTTGCAGGAAGCGGGTCTGCTCGACGAATCGCTGCGATTCGTAATCGACTACGAGATCGTTGCCCGTCTGGGGGTTCGGGAGGGCGTAAAATTCCGCCGGGTCGAGGATTTCTGGGGCGGCTTTCGCATTCAGCCCGACGCCAAAACGGCAACCATCGGCAGCATTGGGTTGTCAGAACACGCCCGGATCAAACAACAGTACGGCCCGTTACTGACCGACAAACTTGGCGAACGCTTCTGGCGGGTTTATTGCCGGGTGCGTAAACTGGCCGGGTTTGCGCTCAGGGGCGAGTGGGGATATATGCGGCACCGGTATCAGCTAAGCCGATCACGGAAGTAAAGCAATCGTTACTATATGAAAACGTTTCTTCGTCTTTTAGAGGATGTCAATTTGATGCGGATGGTTGTGGGCATCTGCATCATTATTGATGGGTATCCCATCATCTTCTTCTTCCGGGATGCCCTCAAACTGGCTCCAGGTAGCAGTACGTTTACGGCTGTTGCGCTGGCGGGTGGGTTGGTACTGATGGTTCCGTTCACCATACTGCGCCGAATGTACCGCCCCAACATGACTATGTTCTGGATGGGGCTAGGCTTCATCGGCCTGTGTATGTTCTACATGTTCTTCTATAACGGACATCCAAGATTTTTTGATGAGTACGGCAAGGACACTATCTACTACACGTATATTCTGATATTTCTGTTTTTGCTCATCAGTGTTCCCAATGACATTGTTCGGGTATTCATACCCGTCGTTGTTTTGTTCACGCTGGTGTCTAACCTGGCCCTAATTTACACGCTGCTGACCGACCCCACCTGGGCGGTAGGGCAACGGGCTGCCATCATGGTGGGCGAAGGCGACGAGGTATCCGGCAACCCCCACGTCTTTGCCCGAAATGCAGTTATGGGTCTGGTTGCCTGTGCTATTGGCATTGCCCAGGCCCAGCGAAGTACGGTGTTTAAGCTGTTGTGTTTTTTTGCGGGGGCCGTCAACATAGCCGTTCTGGTCCTGACACAGGCCCGGTCTGCTATCCTCGCCGTACTGCTTATTGTTGTCTTCTTTGCCTACTATAACGTGCGGCCAACGCAGATCAAATCAGCCATTAAGGGTGCGTTTACCCCTGTTCCAATCCTGATTGCTCTTGTTGGTTTTGTAGGCGTGTACTACTTCTTCCAACGATATTACGACGCCTATGCCATTTTGTATGGCTACGTGATCGGCTTTGCCGAGCGCAACTTGGAGAACATATACGCTGTGCTGGGCTTCAAAGTAACCGGAACCGACTTTAAGGCCGTTCTCGACGACTCGGTGGCCAACCGCACCCTAAGCAGTGCTTTTTTTCTCAACTCCGTAGCGTACCAACCGTATATGCTGATCTTCGGATATGGCTATAAATACACGTATCTGGACATCCCTTTTCTGGAAGCGGCCACCAGTATGGGACTGCTCGGATTCTTTTTGTTCGGTGTAATAAACATCATGTCGCTGTATTATTCCTTTCGGGCTATGAAACGGAATCCGAATCCGTTGAACACGTTTCTGGCTTATTTTTACGTCTATATCTTCGTAACCATTTGCACCAATGGACGACCTTATGACCCATCTTTCTGGTACCCGCTTGCGCTCATGATTCGGTTTATGGGTATCGATCACCTCTTTCCAGCATATTTACAGAATCAGCCCGTTGTTGTTGCCCAGCCTGTCTTACTTCAATCCGGTCAATTCCACTAACATACTTGTAGAACAACTTATTGCCGAAATTTTTGC
>JBBRUB010000238.1:0-6033 GCA_038248175.1 Cytophagales bacterium
ATGGTCGCCGATACGCTGCATGAGGTCGCCAAACTGCTTACTGTCGAAGAACGAGACGGGCAGTTTCATCAGCTTGATCAGAAAATCGGACAGGATGCTCAGGTTCACCCGCGTACTGATGTGGAGCAAAATCCAGGATCGGATGAACTCGACCGACAACCGCCCCAGCATGAGCATCAGTTGCGCCCCCAGCACCAGATACACGAACGACATATTCTCGGTATTGATGCCGACATCAACCACCGACTGCGTCAGGAACGGGAACAGCAGTTGCAGCCCGCTGCCCACCGTCAGTCCCAGCAGTAGTTGGAGTAGCAGGCTTTTGTACTGCCAGAGGTAGGCAAAGACCCGTCCAAAGCCGTATTCGGTCGTGGGTTCGTCGTCCTGCTCGTAAAAGGCGGGCGTCGGCTCCAGCAGCAAGACTACGCCTTCTTCCGTGCCGGCGGTTTGGGCCGACAGCCAGTGCTGACAAAACTCCTCGGCAGTGTACGTTACGAGACCCTTGCCCGGATCGGCCACTGATACTGTTCCCCGGCGCGGGGCGTTTGGGTGGGCGGGCGTATCAGCGGCCCAACCCCTGCCGTTTACCGCTGGTAGAGAAATCACGCCCTTGCCCTCATCAACCCGAAAATTATGCAGGAACGGTTGCGGTTGCATGCGCCCGTCCAGACCATCCGGTTTGGGGGCATTCCGCCCGCCCTGCACGCGGCTCATCCAGTTGCTGCGTGCGCCTTTGATGGCGTGTACCACCACGAAATGGTTCTGATCCCAATGCACGATGCAGGGCAGCGGGGCTTCGGCGGCTAACTTCCCGAACGGAATCTTAACGCCCATGGTCCTGAACCCAATGGCCTCGGCGGCTTCCGAAATACCGAGCATCGAGACGCCCTCCTTACCAATCTGCGCCTTCTCCCGCAGCGACTGCGCCGTAAACAACCGCCCGTAGTACTTCGCCACCATGCGTAGGCACGTTGGCCCGCAGTCCATCTGGTCGAGTTGAGTGTAGTGGGGGAAGGCTTTCATTAAGTTTGTAATCCTGTTTATTATTTCAAATTCAATTTATTATCGTCATCGAAGAATACCTCGACTTGCTTTTCCCGAAGTTTTTTTACCAATATTATATTTTTTGGGTCTGATACTTTGTCTGAATTTATTTTAGTAGCGTTCAGTCTTTTTAACAAAGGTAGGTCCAATAAATTTTCAGGAATTATTTTCAAATTATTCTTGCTAATATTTAAATAGTTTATTGATAAAATTTGTGTTAAAAATTCAGGTAGGTATTCGAAAGCATTATCACTTATATCAATGATCTGTATTTTTTTTAGATTTACTAATGACGCAGGTAGGTTTGTCAATGAGTTACCTTGAACATATAGTTCTTGTAAATTATCCATTTGTCCTATTTCGCTTGGCAAATTTCCAAAGTCATTATATGACAACCCTAACTTTTGTAAAGATTTAATCTCAAAAAATTCTTTCGGCAGTCGAGTTAGATTATTATAATATAGGTCCAGTTTCTTTAAGCTACTTAAATAACCAATTGATGAGGGAATTTTCGTAAGGCCAGCACTATATAAGTTAACATCTTCTAATAATCTGAATCGTTTAAAAAATCCTGTTTCGATCCCGTTTTTAAGGTCATTGTGTCCGAGCCATAGAGAAGTTAATGATTTATTTTTTGACAGCGATTTAGGCAAAATAATTAGTTTATTATATTGAATGTTTATATATTTAATATGACTGTTTCTTGTGAATTTGATTTTTTTAGGAGACAATTCATTGCCAAACAGAATTAACGTATCGATTTTCCTGAGTTTTGACACAAACTTTGGAAGAATTTCAATTTCATTATCGCTTAAATCAAGTATTCTTAAATTCTTAAATTGCTTGATTTTTCCTGGGACTCTTGTTAAATGTAACCGATTAAGTTTTATGTGATTAACAGTATCGGGTCTTGTCGTAGTGATAAATGTGTTATATCTATCAATATATCCATCACGTCTTTTTTTGGATTGAGATTTTACGGATATATATAATCTGTCCTTTAGATTAAACTGAAGATACATTTTGAAAGGTTCTTTCCCACTTAAGATTGACTGATAGCTCATTGCCCAGTTACATAGTGTGTCTTTCACTGGCTGAAGCCAAAGGTCAGACACTTCAGTTTTTGGAAAATTTGAAACAAAGTAATCGACTTTACCTTCCTTATTTATATAGACTTCAATTTCGACCCAACTAATTTTATTTAGAATAAGCCCTACTTTTAGCAGTTGTCTATCTACATTATCCTTAAAATTGCTATGTTCGTCGCTAACAAGTCTATGTTCTTTTGACATTGAACTATATACATAAACCCCACTTCTTCTATTTTTCGATTCTGGGTCATAAACAGAATCTATTGATTTGTAAGTACTGTCTAAGTAGTTTTTATTTAAGGAGGATTTGTTAATATTTGAACAAATATAGGATGATTGACCAAATAACCTTCCTATAGTTATGGTTAACAACATGCCTGTTATCTTATAAATTTTTCTCATTATGATATTTTACTTTTAACATCAGGACACTGAACTAACAGAAAATAAGATAATTCAGTGTCCTAATGTTAAAGTATCTATTCTTCGTGACTTTTACAGCCAGTGTTGGTTCCTCCACCCGAACACGGGTAGCTATTACAGGTTTCAACGTCAGGTCCAGAACAGTCGCCACTGACAATGTAACCTCCGCCGTAATCACATGAGCAAGTTATGCCCCCGCCCTTTACAGCCTTCATCTGACGGCGTGAAAGTACCACGCCTTCAAAATTCGCTAATGCTTTTTTCATGATTGACAAATGGTTTAAAGTGAAACAATTAATTTATTGTGATTTGATCAAATCCATCCTCGGGGTGGTGGTGGGCAAATAATCTATCAGCCACCTTAAATTTTTCGTTGAGTATATTACTGGCAGTTGGTATCCATTAACAAATAATGTTGGCGTTCCAGTGATAGCGGTCAACCGACACCACTGGTCATACAGCTTCATGGTAGCCACCAAATTCTGTTTTTCAGTGTCAACCGGGTAGCGAGATGCCCAAGCATCGTATTTCTTCTCGGTTTGGGCGTACCAATTCGTTAGAGCTTCTACGGCTCGTCTCTGGTCTATCAATGCCAATATATGCATAGCCACCCGTGTGGCGTCCGGGCCGTTGCTTGCAAAACTATACCTACGTTGACGTTGGTATTCCGGCTTATCAACTGCTCTAGTTCGGCGTGGGTTTTGGCGCAGGGACTGCAAAATGGGTTGGTTATCATTGTGATGGTATGCTCAGCATCGGGGTTGCCCAGTACAATGGGTTGCAGGGCGGCTGGAATAGGCGGCATTTTCGGCTGTTGCGTCAGCATGCCGCGGAATAGATCGGGGTCGCGCTTCAGGTCCAGCAATTCGTTGTGTTCCCGGCGACTCTGTTGCCGGTCATCCAGCAGCGGCTTTAGCAGTACCCACGCCAGTACGGGTAGCAGAAACGAGATGAGCATTGTCAGATACGGCGGGGCAGTAGTGGGTAACGGACTTAGCTGCGTTACGGCAATGATAGCTTCGGCGATTAACACGGCCTGTACGCCCAGGCAGAGCGGACACCATTGCCGCAACACGCGGGCCTGATAATAAATCGAGAACACAGTGTACGGCAGGGCCAACAACGCCAGCGTGTAGAGCAGTGGGCGCATCGTCGGTTGGATGCCCACCAGCAGAACCGTCAGCAAACCGCCCGCAAAGTAGAGTAGCCCCACGTCGGTCCAGGAGAGCCAGCCCCACAATTTGGCAGCGGGCGAGTTCAGCACGTCGTCGCAGTTGGTTCGCTCGTTCAGGCGGCACAGCCGGTCGGTCAGGGCGTTTTTGCTACCCAACTGATTCGCCACCAGCAAACCGCTCAGCAACAGTCCCGCGCTCTTAGTCAGCAACAGGAGCCAGTCAGGTGTAGTCAGGTTTTTTGCTGCGCTCAGAATAACGAACAAGGTAATGAGCAACGAACCAGCCAGCACGAGCGGGCCGCGCAGATTCTCGCGGATTTCGGCGGGGCGATTGCGCTCATAATCGGGTTCGCCGGATTGTTCGTTAATCTCGGCAAGCAGTACCACGCCCGTCCATTGTTTTTCAAACGCGGCCAACGGTTCGGTTACGCGGTCCCGTTCGCTATCGGTGTAGCTGATACGGCCGCCAATCAGGTTGGTGACCAGTACGAACCAGCCGCCCTGCTTTTTCTGGTGAGCAATGAACGGCAGGGGCAGCTCGCGCAGTTGTTCGCCGGTGTTGAGTTGCAGGGCCGTATTGTCGATACGCCAGTCGGTCAGCAGATCGCTTAGGCTCAGCAGACTCGGAAAGTCGGGGTAGCGTTGCAGCTCGTCCTGCACGGTGGCCCGTGTTACCCGCGCCCGCAGCCCGTGCGTCAGCCCGTAGAGGGTTGTTGTAGCGTTGTCCGAGAGGTTGGGCGAGAGCGTCATGGCGTTGGCCGGTTTGATGCATCAAAGATGGGGGACGAAGCGGCTCGTTGTTATTCAGTTTTATGCAACTTTATTCACTTTTTATTCAATTTTTGTCCGTTTTATAAATCATCAGGCAAATAAAACGGTAGATCAATAGTCAATTAACTGATTATGAATGAGTTTACTCTTAAGCATTCACACTTTGAAAAAAATGAAGAAATTTCTTTCAAAGTGTCACCAAATATGAATTACTCTTATATTCATCTATGCAAAACCAACACTTCCCTCAACTATGTCTCTTTCAGCGAATATCAAACGGTACCGAACTGACCTGGGTCATTCGCAGGAGGCTGTATCCTTTATGCTCAGCATGAGCCAGCCGAAGTATTCGCGGATAGAAAAGAACGATACCTGCTGCGCAGCACATCGACCGTATTGCCAAAGCCCTCGGCACCACGCCCGATGTGCTGCGTAGTTACAACCCCGATTGCCCGCCCCTCGAAGACGAGCTGCGAGCCGCCCGGATGCTGATTGCGCAACAGCAGCAACAAATCGAGCAGCACCAGACCACTATCCGGCACTGGGAGCATGTTTGACATCAGTATTGCGGGGGGGGCAAACACCGTGAGCCGTAACGCAACAGCCGTCCGCTGAACACAATAACTATTACACAGCTATGTTCATCAGGCGGCTGTTGTTATTCTAACGGCGGCTAATCTCGACGGCTACTACTCAGCACCCTCAGCCGGATCACTGGGCGCGCGGGAGCCTTTTTCGGAGGTGCGGCCACCGGCTTCGCTGGCCATGCCCGACTGGGTTTCGCTGTCGGGAGCGGTACCGTCGTGGCCGCTGTCGCCAGCTGCGTCGCGATTAATCTGCGAATCTTCGAGTTCGTCGTTTTCTGCGTTCATATTGCGTTGAGTTTGTTGGTGACTCATTCAGGCAGGCCTACTGATAGCGTCTTTACAAGTCATCATCCTCGTCTGTGTCGTTGTCCAGATCATCGCCGAGGTCATCTTCATTGATTTCTTTCTCTTCGATGTCTTCCAGATCATTATCACCGTAGCCGCTGGTGGCACCGGAGCCAAGTTCGTCAAATTCGGCCCCGCCGTCGAAATCATCGTCGTCATCGTCTTCGAGAGCGGCTTTTTCAGGATCTGGATTCATTAGTAAGATGTCTGCTTTCTGGTCGAATTGCGTCAGTGTGTTCATGGTTAACGAGTATGTAAGGTGTATGTTCGTTTTTTTCAGATAACCCGACTCATTCAGGGAAGGTTTTGCGAATGACGGGGGTTTTCTGGCGAACAACCGGCAAACCGACATAGCCCGTTTGTAGTTCAGTCAGCATGAAAGACTACGTCCTCAACCGCCTGACTGATCAGCCCATTCTCAAAACCAGCGACGTAACGCCCGCCATTGATGGATTTGTCGTCCTGGGTGCCTTCAACCCCGCCACCTGCTTCGTCAATGGTGAAGTGATTATGCTCCTGCGCGTGGCCGAAGCACCGCAACCAAAACCAGGCCATACCAGGCCGGGCATTATTCAGATACCGCTGCTCGAAGACATAG
>JBBRUB010000239.1:0-6030 GCA_038248175.1 Cytophagales bacterium
GATTGGGCCGCTGAGCGAGGAGTTCGTATCTTCGATAGAAACCGACCTCAATCACCGACCCCGAAAAGCATTAGGCTTCCTATCCCCTTTTCAATACGCTGAAAAACAGCAAATTGCATTTCAAACCTGAATCTGCGAAGAGTATGTCAATTTAAATTACAAGTCAATATATTTAACATATATCTATTCTGTAAACCATTATTTATGACAAAAACTCAACACCTGTTTACATATAAATGACTTCACTATCTTAAAAGTAGATAAATTCAGATTTGTGTATTCCGTAATTTATAGAGATAAAAATTGAGCCTTCTATCTTTGCGAATAATTTAACCTTCTTCATTTAGCAGTAATTATGTGTGGCATTGTAGCGTATGTGGGGCAGCAGGACGCGGCTCCAATCATCATAAAAGGCCTGAAACGGCTCGAATATCGGGGCTACGACAGCGCGGGGGTGGCTTTGCAAAACGAAGCGGGTCTGAGCGTATTCAAGAAGAAGGGTAAAGTAGCCGCGCTGGAAGCCGAACTGGCCGGGCGCGATTTGCACGCCACCGTTGGCATGGGCCACACCCGCTGGGCCACCCACGGCGAACCCAACGACGTGAACGCCCACCCACACTACTCGTTTCACCGGAAAATTGCCATTATTCACAACGGCATTATCGAGAACTACGCCACCATCAAACAGGCGTTGCTCAAGAAAGGGCATACATTCCAGAGCGAGACCGACACCGAAGTGCTGGGGCAGTTTATCGAAGACATCTGGGAAAATACGCCCGGCGCGTTGCTCGAAGATGCCGTGCGGCTGGCGTTGCGGGAAGTAGTAGGTGCATATGCCATTGTGGTGATGAGCGAAGCCGACCCAACGCAGTTGATTGCCGCCCGCAAAGGGTCGCCCCTGGTTATTGGTGTGGGTAAGGGCGAGTATTTTCTGGCGTCCGACGCTACGCCCATTGTGGAGTACACCAAAGACGTGGTCTATTTGAACGACTACGAGATTGCCGTCATCACAAACGACGAACTGCGCGTAACAACGCTCGATAACACCATTACCACGCCCTACGTCCACAAGATCGAACTGGAACTGGAAGCCATCGAAAAAGGCGGGTACGACCATTTCATGCTCAAGGAGATTTTTGAGCAGCCGCGT
Organism: Cytophagales bacterium; assembly: GCA_038248175.1. GTDB lineage: Bacteria > Bacteroidota > Bacteroidia > Cytophagales > Spirosomataceae > Spirosoma. The sequence goes on from JBBRUB010000239.1 coordinate 1,151, forward strand.
TCCATTGCCGACTCTATGCGGGGCCGCGTTCTGGCCGACGCTGGTACTATCCAGCTCGGCGGTCTGCGCGATTACATGGACCAGCTGGCACGTTCGGAGCGGATCATCATTCTCGGCTGTGGCACGTCGTGGCACGCAGGGCTGGTGGCCGAATATCTCTTTGAAGAGCTGGCCCGGATACCCGTTGAGGTCGAGTACGCGTCGGAGTTTCGGTATCGCAACCCGATCATCAACGAGGGCGATATTGTCATAGCCATCTCACAGTCGGGCGAAACTGCCGATACGCTGGCGGCCATCGAACTGGCCAAATCGAAAGGAGCTACTATTTTCGGTGTCTGTAACGTAGTGGGTTCATCCATTGCCCGCGCTACCCATGCCGGGGCTTACACCCACGCAGGGCCGGAGATTGGCGTGGCGAGTACCAAAGCGTTTACGGCGCAGGTTACGGTATTGACGATCATGGCTATTGCCACAGCCCAGCGCAAAGGCACGATTACCGACGTCCTGTTTCGGCAATTGCTGATTGAACTGGAGGGCATCCCGGACAAAGTGGCGAAGGTGCTGGAATCGGCTCAGAAGATCAGAGAGATTGCCTATATCTTCACCTATGCCCGCAACTTCATTTACCTGGGCCGGGGCATGAACTTCCCGGTGGCGCTGGAGGGTGCGCTGAAGCTGAAAGAAATCAGCTACATCCACGCCGAGGGGTACCCTGCTGCCGAGATGAAGCACGGACCCATTGCCCTCATCGACGAAGATATGCCGGTAGTGGTGATTGCTACCAAAGACGGCTCGTATGAGAAAGTAGTGTCGAACATTCAGGAGGTGAAGGCCCGCAAAGGCCGCGTTATTGCCATAACGACCGAAGGCGACACCGACCTGCCCGGCCTGGTTGACTTCACTATCGAGATTCCAAAAGTTCACGATATGCTGATGCCGCTGATCTCGGTAGTGCCGCTGCAACTGCTGGCTTATGACATTGCCGTGATGCGGGGACGCAACGTAGATCAGCCGCGCAACCTGGCCAAGTCCGTAACGGTAGAGTAGCTATATTTGGGAAGGGAAACTCTGAAAACTACCGGCACCATGAGCGCGATAACACTGGAAACTACGCCCGACAAATACCTGATTACAATTGATCGAGCGTTGATGGATAAACCCACCTTTCGGGCCTTTTTTGAACGGCTTCGACTCGAAACGCTGGCCGATAAAATGGATACGGACGAGACCAGCCTGATGAACCTCAGCGAAGAAATCAAAGCAAACTGGTGGGCGAAACATCAGGCTGAGATTAAAGAGAAAATCGCGTACCTCCCATCTGATACGCCAAAATGAGCGAAATGGATACGGTCGTTGTAGACACGAATATTGTCTTCTCAGCTATTCACGCACCTAACTCACTCATCCGGCAGCGGTTACTAACGCTACCAAATCAATTCGTAACCTGCAATTTTCTGTTTGTAGAAATCTTTCGGCACAGAGAGCGGATTTTCAGGAATAGCCGGGCCACAGACGAAGAAATCTATGATTATCTAGAAAAGGTTTTAAGCCGCATCAGCTTCTTCAACGAATCACTGATTATTATCGAAAACTACTTTCGGGCCTATCATTTGTGCAAAGATGTTGACCTGAAAGACATCGCTTTTGTTGCCCTGGCCCTTGAATTGAATGCTCCGCTCTGGACGCGCGACACAACACTCAAAGATGGGCTTCGACTAAAGGGGTTTAGCCATTTCTTTGACGACGTATCCGAATAGAAACATTGCCGTCATGCGGGGGCGCAACGTCGATCAGCCACGCAATCTGGCCAAGTCCGTAACGGTCGAATAAACCAGAAACAGTGTATGAATGACTGGTACGATATACGCTGGCTGGGTTGGGAGCAATGGCAACAATACCGATTTGCCAATCCGCTGGTACTGTGGGGTATTCCGGCGGTAGTGCTGCTATTTATGCTGCGCTACTACCTAAACCGCCGTTCACAGCAGCGGCTTACGGTATCGCTCGAACCACAGTTGCTCCATGCGGCCAGTGGGCAGCGGGTTAGGCGGGGGGCAGCACTGTTGCTCGGCCTTCGGTATCTGTTGCCCATCAGCGTTTTTCTGGGCGTGAGCCTGGTGCTGGTAGCCCTGGCCCGACCGCAGATTGTACGCGAGCAGCGCGAGGAAGAATCGGATGGAATCGACATTATGCTGGCGATGGACGTGTCAGACTCGATGACCGAGACTGATTTGCCGCCCACGCGGCTATCTGCTGCCCGGCGCGTAGCGCAATCGTTCGTAAAAAGCCGTAAACACGACCGCATCGGGCTGGTGGTCTTTGCCGGGGAAGCCTATTCACTCTGTCCGCTCACCACGGACTATGACCTCGTCAGGCAATACCTAAGCGACCTGAACGCCCGGATGATCCGCACCTCGGGTACGGCCATCGGCGATGCGCTGGCGCGGTGCATTCTTCGGCTACGTCCCCAAACCACCGCCGACAGTACCCAAACAGACAGTCTGGCAGCCGGTGCTACCCGCAGCAAAATCATTATCCTACTCAGCGATGGCGACAACACGGCGGGCAACCTCGACCCCATTACGGCGGCCCGGCTGGCCAAAGCGTTTGCTATCCGGGTTTACACCATCGCCGTAGGCAAACCCATCGCATCGGCATCAGAAGCGGCCACGGTCGATGAAGGGATTTTAAAGACGATTGCCGCTACAGGCAACGGCAGTTTCTTTAGGGCCAGCGACACCCGCCGGCTTCAGGCCATTTTTGCGCAGATAAACCGGCTCGAGAAAGCTCCCGTCCGGGTCCGGGTTTCGGAAGACGTGCGCGATTATTACCGGGTTTATCTGCACTGGGCCATCGTGTTTCTGCTACTGGCCCTGCTGCTGAAATGCACGATCTTCGGCAACGTGCTGGAGGATTAGGGGCCGCTGGCGCGGCTTACCCACTTGCCCACTGCCAGATACACCAGCACCGACGCGCCTGTGCCGATGAGCGAACCGACGAACACATCTTCTACAAAGTGCTGGAATAAATAGACACGTGAATAACCAGTGAGAGCCGCTATGAAAAAGTAAACCCACCCTTTGTTCTTTCGCTTGTCCAGAAAGGCCAGCAGACTAAACAACGCGAAGGCCGAGATGGTATGGCCCGATGGGAAACTGTTGTAGCTATGAATGTCCAGCCCTTCGATAAGATGATACTCGCTGAGTGAATGCTCAAAAAAACGCAGCGGACGCGGAGACCCGTCAAATACGACCGTCTTCAAAAACACCGACACCAGCGTTGACAGCGCGAAACTGGCGAAGGCCAGAATACCCATCCGGCGGTTATAGATCAGAAGGATTATACAGCCGATGACGAAAATAGCCCCGTCGCCGAGGTAGGTGGCATAGGTAAAGAAAACATCGGCTGCGGGTGTGTTGCGGATGTTTACCCAGCGCATTAGCTGCGTTTGCGTCGTAAGTAGCTGTAGCGTGCCCACTATAATCAACGCCAGCAGATAGGGCAGAAAAAACCAGCGATTTTCGCGCAGTAAGCGTCGTAATTCAGACATCGTCAATTAACAAGCGTCGGCCTGTTTCGTAACTCAATTTGCTTTTTCAACAGTGATACCTACGCTTTCTACGTGTAAAAGTGGATCCTGACGCATGTACTGGCGTAGTTGCATGGTGTATTTACCCGGTTTGGGAAACCGATAATTGCGCTTCATCAGGATTTTATGGTCGTATAAATCGCCGATGCCGTTGCCGTTGGGTTTGCCGGTTTTGGCATCCATCAGGATCAGCTCGTCCAGGCGCGATTCAAGCTCTTTGCCGGTAGCGTCGCGTAGATAGCGGGTCACATATAGGTTGTAGTAGCCATAGGGCAGGCCGTTGCGCAGGTTATAGTAAATATTGTATGGCACCGATGCGTCTTCGATCTCGAAGGTGAACGATGGCGCGTTTTTTACGTACCACTTGCCGCCATCAATATCTTCATACGCTTTGTAAACCGCGCTGGTGTCGCAGCTGGCCAGCATGAACGCCAGACAGACCAAACCTATCAGTTGCTTCATAATTCGTTTTAACAGGAACGACAAAGCTACCACCCACCGTATAGCTTGTCAACTTCTGGCGGTATTGACGCAAAAACGAGCGAAATAGTTTGCAAACGATAAAAATAGTTTTACGTTTGTGTTATGGAAAAACTAACCGCCAAAGAAGAAGAGATCATGCAGGTGCTGTGGCGCATGGAGCCGTGCTACGTAAAAGACATGGTACCGGAGTTCAGCAACCCGCCCCTCCACTACAATACGGTCTCGACCATTGTCCGCAACCTCGAAGAAAAAGGCTACGTGAACCACCGCGCCTACGGTAACACCCACCAGTATTTTGCCGTCGTGAGCAAAGAGCAGTACCAGAATCGCTTCGTGCTGACTAAAGTCGTGGGTGACTATTTCGACAATTCGTACAAGAACTTAGTGAGCTATTTCGCTGAGAACGAGAAAATATCTGCCGACGAACTCCGCGAAATTCTGGCCATGATCGAGAAAAAGTAGCATCATTTACGAATTACGCAAATCAATTTCTCATGGAAACCCTGCGTTACATAGTGCTGGCCAATGGGCTGTTGCTGGTGGTGAGCGTGGCATATTACGCCCTGCTCCGGCGCGAAACGTTCTTTGGAGCCAACCGGCTGGCTTTGTGGCTGGGCGTAGTAGCCGCGCTGGGCCTGCCCCTGCTTACGCTGCCCGACTGGCGACCGCAGCCCGTCAAAAACGTGATGTACCGAACGGCGCAGGTAATCGTTCCGCGTGTTCTGCCAACCCCGCCCCCGGCAGATGTGACCATCACCATACCTAACGGCAGGACGTACCCGGCTTTCGGCGGGCAACTACCCGCGCC
>JBBRUB010000240.1:0-6020 GCA_038248175.1 Cytophagales bacterium
CGGGGGGCTGGATTGCCAGGGGCATTGCTGGCTTTGGTATGATAGGAACGCTCGCTTTTGGTTGTGTGGCGTCTGGCGTCGATTTTTTAACAGCAATAACGGGTGAGGTTCCTGCCGGTTTGACTTTTGGCTTTGTTACTGTGGGTAACGTAGCGACTTTGGGCGTCTCGGTGGGATCGCTGAATAGATACGCGGTTGGAATAATGGTTCGGTTTTCCATGAACCCAGCCATAGAGTACAACTCCTTACGGGGCAGATCCCAGTCAAGATCTACGAAACCACCGTTCGAGTAATTGACGTAATCGACTTGAATTTTGTAGAACGTTCCGCCCTGCAAATTGACCCGGCGGCTGAACAGTTTGCGCCCTTTGTCCCGCCAGTTCTGAAGTATAACCTGTCCACCGATTGTAACCCGAATGCCATCGTCGGCAATGGCCGTGAATATATACTGACCCGATTCGGGAGCCAACAGTTGCCCCGACCAGCGAATGGAAAATACCTGCGGAGTGATGCCGGACATGGGCGGTTTGTGGCCGTCGTAAAAGGCGTTGATAGACGGGTCGATCCGGCTACCCGCCAGCTTGTTGAAGGCATAGCCGCTGAAATATTCGCCTTTCAGGCCATCGCCAACCAACCGCTTTGGTGGCCGGGCAGACGGAATCTGAGCCACGCAATGCCCCGCTAACCCAGAAACGAATACAAGTACCCCAATAGCCTGTCGCATATCATCCGTTGGTAAAACTATAACTCGCCCCTTTTAACTACAAATATAGTCGTATGATTGAAAAAGAAAAGAGCGCGCCCACTGGACGCGCTCTTTTCTTTTAAACTGCATCAAACCCCTTAATTCCGCAACGGTTTGCCGCCGGTGAGCAGGCTTTGGATGCGTTCAAGAGTCTTCTTCTCGCCGGTTAATGACAGGAAGGCTTCGCGCTCCAGGTCGAGGAGGTACTGCTCCGATACGTTTTGGGGGGCGGTTAAATCGCCCCCGCAGATAACGTAGGCCAGTTTGTCGGCAATCTTCATATCGTGATCCGAGATGTAGCGGCCCATACGCATGGCAGCCAGTCCGGCCTTGAACAGGGCGATACCGGTTTTGCCCTGCACCCTAATGTCGGTGCGTGGCTGCGGCTGGGTATAGCCGTTGTCGGCCAGTTCGATGGCGGCCTGTTTGGCTTCGGCCAGCAAGCGGCTTCGGTTCAGCACAATCTGGTCGGTGTCGCGGAGGTAGTGCATCTCGCGGGCTTCCTGTGCCGAGGTCGAGACTTTCGCCGTAGCAATGTTCATGAACACATTCTGCACGATGTTCAACTCCGGGTCGCCGGTCTGGAACAGGTCCGATGCGCGGGCGGCCATTTCTTTAGTGCCGCCACCCGCCGGAATCAGGCCGACGCCCACTTCTACCAGGCCGATGTAGCTTTCAGCGTGGGCCACCACGCGGTCGGCGTGCAGCACGGCTTCGCAGCCACCGCCCAGCGTGAGCGTGTGTGGAGCCACCACCACCGGAATGGACGAGTAGCGCAGCCGGGTAATGAGTTTCTGGAACTGCGCAATCATCAGGTTTACCTCGTCGAACTCCTGCTCTACGGCGAACATAAACAGCGTACCGAGGTTAGCCCCCGCCGAAAACGCGTCCGCCGAATCGTTGCCGACCACCAGACCCCGGAAGTCCTTCTCGGCCAGCGAAATACCTTTGTTCAGGGCTTCGGAAACTTCCTGCCCAAAGGTGTTCATTTTGGACCGGAACTCTACGTTCAGAATGCCATCACCGAGGTCGATGATGTTGGCTCCCGAATTTTTCCAGACGATATTATTGCTCAGGTTTTCGAGAATCGTGAACACTTCGGCACCTGGAATAACCTTGTAACTCTTCGTCGGGATGTCGTAGTAGGTACGTTTGCCGTTCTCGATTTTGTAGAAGGAAGTGAAATCCGCGTCGAGCATGTCATAGACCCACTGCGCCGGTTTTTTGCCCTGCGCTTCCATCATCTCAACGCCCTTCTTCACGCCAATGGCATCCCAGGTCTCGAACAGGCCCATTTGCCAGCCAAAACCGGTGGTGACGGCCGCGTCGATGCGGTAGAGTTCGTCGGATATTTCGGGGATGCGGTGCGTGGCGTATGCAAAACCGTCGGCAAAGGTGCGTCGGTAAAACTCGCCCGCGTTGTCGGTGCCGGCCAGCAATACCGGGAATCGCTTACGCAGGTTGTCGATGGCTTTGGTGCTTTCGAGCGTCGCGAATTTTACCTTCTCCGATGGCTTGTATTCGAAGCTGTTCAGGTCGAGGGCCAGGATCAGGGTCTTGCCTTTTTCGTCTTTCGTCTTCCTGTAATAGCCCTGCCCGGTTTTGTCGCCGAGCCACTTGTTGTCCATCAGTTTCTGCATGGACGCAGGCAGTTCAAAACTCGCCCGCGACTCGTCATGCTCCAGCTTCACCAGATTACCCGCCACGTTGACGGTTGTATCCAGACCAACCACATCCGACAGCCGGAACGTGCCTGATTTGGGCCGACCCACCACCGGCCCCGTCAGCTTATCGACTTCCTCAACGGTCAGGCCCATGTCTTCGGCTACGCGAATGGTCTGAATCAGCGACTGAATACCGAGCCGGTTGGCTATGAAACCAGGCGTGTCTTTGCACAAAACGGTGGTTTTGCCGAGGAACAAATCGCCGTAGTTCATCAGGAAACCGATGACAGTGGGGTCGGTGTCGGGGCCGGGAATGACCTCCAGCAGGCGCAGATACCGGGGCGGGTTGAAGAAGTGCGTCCCGGCAAAGTTGCGCCGGAAATCCTCGCTGCGTCCTTCCGTCAGCAACTGCATCGGAATGCCCGACGTGTTGGACGTAATCAGCGTACCGGGCTTACGAAACTGCTCCACCCGCTCATACACCGATTGTTTGATGTCGAGACGCTCCACGACTACTTCGATAATCCAGTCGTAGGTGCCAATTTCCTTGAGGTTATCGTCGAAGTTGCCGAGCGTAACGCGGTCGGCAAACCTGGGGCTGTACAATGACGCGGGCGATGCTTTGAGCATCGTCTGGAAGGCGTCGTTCACAATGCGGTTACGCACGGCGGGGCTGTCGGTGGTGAGGCCTTTGGCCTGTTCGGCGGCATTCGGCTCGCGCGGCACAATGTCTAAGAGCAGCACGTCAACGCCGATGTTGGCAAAGTGAGCCGCAATGCGCGACCCCATAATGCCCGAACCGAGTACGGCAACGCGCTTGATGGTCCGGTTTTTCTGAGTGGTCTGAGGTTTTTCTAAGGTTGCTTCCATTTGCTTCTGATTAATGGCAAGCGGATGGCTTACCCTTCCACACACCATTGCTTTTTGAGTTTAGTTATTCGATAGTCAGTTCGACGGCTTCGGTGGCTTTGATTTTGGCGTTTTCTTCTTCTACGATGTGGTTGATGTCTTTCATAACCTCCATAAAGAGAACGAGTTTATCCAGCGGAATCCGTTCGCGAATCATCTGGTTAAACTGAAGCACGCCTTCGCGGGCCAGTTCACGCTTTACCTTGCCTTCGTCGGTCAAATAAATTCTAACGAACCGTTTATCAGTCCCATCCACTTCGCGCCGAATCCAGCCGCGCTCTTCCAGGCTCTTCAGCATTCGGACCAATGAACGCGGTTCCATGCCCAGCAGCGGCCCGATTTTGGTGGCGGGTGTACCGGCGTCGAGGTCAATGTTGAGCAGGACGTAGCCAATGGCCATAGTCATGTCATATTGCGAAGCGTAGGCGTTATACATGCGGGAAATGGCGTGCCAGCCCCACTTTATATGAAAATCTACGGTTTTCTCCTTCTTCATGGCGGGTGTTGTTTGATCTCTGTTCAAGGCGTAAAGCTACCAATTTTCAGGCAAATGGTATGCGTGCATACGGTTTTTGGTTTGCCTGCTTCGTCGTAACTTATCTTGCTGCAGCCCTTATTTTCTATGCGTACTTCTCTGACCATAATCGCCCTGAGCAGCTTCGCGCTCTTATTTTCCTGCCAGCCCGACGCACCGAAGCAGTTCAATTACGCGCCGACCATCACCGTTTTTGAGTCTGAACCAACCACTAAAACCGCACCGGTCAGTCAGCCGCCCGCCACCCTGCCCGATGGTATGGTGTACGTACCCGGCGGCTATACGCAGATTGGTTCCGAAACAGGTCTCGACCAGGAGAAGCCCGTATTCTGGACGTTCATAAAACCGTTTCTGATGGATCAGCACGAGGTAACGGTAGGGCAGTTTCGCGAATTTTCGACCGCCACCGGCTTCAAAACCGAAGCCGAAAGATTTGGCGACGCGGGCGTGTTCGACGATAAAACCAAAGAATGGGACCTCATTAAAGGCACCAACTGGCAGTATCCTTATGGCCCCGCTGCCGGACCCGCCCCCGACAACCTGCCCGTAACGCAGGTGTCCTGGAATGATGCACAAGCCTACGCAAAATGGGCTGGAAAACGGCTGCCCCACGAAATCGAGTGGGAACACGCAGCCCGTAACGCCACCAACAGCCAGATGATTTATCCCTTCGGCAACGAACTGACCGCCAGTAACAAACCCCTCGCCAATACCTGGAACGGGCGTTTCCCGGACTACGACGCCGTGACTGATGGCTACCACCGCGCGGCCCCCGTCGGTACGTTCGGTACGTCGCCCCTGGGCCTGGCCGATTTGTCGGGCAATGTGTGGGAGTGGTGCGACGACCCGAAAGTATCGTATCAGGACGTGCTGAACCAGACGCCGGTGCGCATTACCGAACAAACCGAGCGAGTGCAGCGGGGTGGCTCATTTCTGTGCGAGCCGGGCTGGTGCCATGGCTACCGCGTGTCGGGGCGGTCGGGCAGCACGGCAGAGACCTCGCTGATGCACATCGGGTTTCGGTGCGTGAAAGACGTATAGCCCGACGGTGTTATCTTTACCCAATTATAGAATCTGTTTGAATTAATCGCTTTGGCCTAAAAGTATGTCTTTCTGCCTTATTCTGCGTTATTTTTTTGTCCCGTAGCTACGGCTACGAGTCAAAAAAATGCCTTTACTAAGACTGAAATTCATTGCTTTCAGTCTCAAATCGCTAACCCAAACAGATTCTTAGCCGCTCCCCAACCAACATGGCCCAATCGCTAAGCGTCCGCCACCTGACGGGCATCAAAGACCTTACTGCGTCAGATATCGACCTGATTCTCGACACCGCCGGACAGTTCAAAGAAGTGCTGAACCGATCCATCAAGAAAGTGCCGACGTTGCGCGATCTGACGATTGCCAACGTTTTTTTTGAGAATTCGACCCGCACCCGCCTGTCGTTCGAACTGGCCGAAAAGCGGCTCTCTGCCGATGTGGTTAACTTTTCAGCCTCCGGCTCGTCGGTTACGAAGGGCGAAACACTGCTGGATACGATCAATAATATTCTGGCCATGAAGGTCGATATGGTGGTGATGCGGCACAGCAGCCCCGGTGCGCCCCATTATCTCATCAAGCACATTAAAGCCAACGTGGTCAACGCGGGCGACGGCACCCACGAACACCCCACCCAGGCCCTGTTAGACTCGTTTTCCATCCGTGAAAAGCTCGGCGACGTAGCGGGCAAACGCATCGCCATCATCGGCGATATTACGCACTCGCGGGTGGCGTTGTCAAACATCTTTTGCTTGCAGAAACAGGGTGCGGAGGTGATGGTGTGCGGCCCCAAAACGCTGATTCCGAAGTATATAGAAGCCCTCGGTGTGCGCGTAGGCCACGACGTGCGGGCAGCCCTGACCTGGTGCGACGTAGCCAACGTGCTGCGTATCCAGCTGGAGCGGCAACAGATCAAGTACTTCCCGTCACTGCGTGAGTATTCGCTGTACTTCGGTATCTCAAAGCAGATGCTCGATGAACTGGACCGACCCATTGTACTTATGCACCCCGGCCCCATCAACCGGGGCGTTGAGCTAACCTCCGACGCGGCAGATTCGCCCCACAGCATCATCCTTGATCAGGTAGAAAACGGCGTGGCGGTACGTATGGCCGTGCTGTACTTGCTGGCGCA
>JBBRUB010000241.1:0-6015 GCA_038248175.1 Cytophagales bacterium
ACGGATTGGGCCGCTGAGCGAGGAGTTCGTATCTTCGATAGAAACCGACCTCAATCACCGACCCCGAAAAGCATTAGGCTTCCTATCCCCTTTTCAATACGCTGAAAAACAGCAAATTGCATTTCAAACCTGAATCTGCGCTTTGTGCCTCTGGGGTTAAATAAATGGTAAACTCTGATTGACAGACCAACTGAAATAAGCTACAGCGTCAGGTATGGCAGTAATTTTCAGGGCCAGCTATCGAGACCGAGCAGTTTACGGCCCAGCGGACTGAGCTGCGCGGTTGGTTCACGCTCACGCTCCCAGTTTCGCGGATCGCCGGGAAACGCGTAGCCTTCGGGAGCCTGCCGCTCGCGCCAGGACGTGACGCGCCACTGCCGCAGGGGTTCGTTGTCTTCTTCGGCGGGCATCATCGAAATATACTGGGCGATGCGCACCTTGTCAACGGTGCGGTTGGGACGGATACCGTGAGGGAGTAAGCTATTGAAAATCAGCAAGTCGCCCGCTTTTAGTTTGACCTTCCCGAAGTCGAAGCCGCTGGTGTCGGGCTTGAAGCGGTCGCGGTCAGCGGGCTGGGTCAGCTTCCAGGTGTCGTAAGTACGGTACAGTTCAGGCAGGCACTGAAAACCACCCATATTCTCGTCGGTCTGATCGGCCATGGCCAGTACGCCCTGCACGTTCTGGGGTTTCGTTTCCGGGTCGTAATCCCAGTGAATAAACCCATCGAACGCATGACCGGGCTGGGCGGGCAGGTTCAGGTTGGCCCGGTCAATGGTAACCCACAGTTTTTCGACACCCCAGACGTCCACAAAAGCATCATAGACGCGGGGCGTTTGCCGGTTGTTCCACTCCAGCTGGTGATTGTAGAGTTCAACCATGCCGCTGTTGGTCAGTTCTTTCATCTTCATCTCGGCGCGGGGGGGCGCGTACCAGGTGGCGGGATCGTTCGGGTCTTTCTCCTCGAACTGCCAGAGAAAATCGGCCAGCTGCCGCGCCTGTTCAACGGGTACGGCCTGTTTTACCACGACGTAGCCGTTGTGCAACCAAAACTGCCAGTCGGCTTCGGACAAGACGCGCAGGGGGGTACCGTTGCTGCGGTCGTTGAGCCTGATTTTGCTGCTCGTAGCGGTAGAGGGGTTGCCCGGAATGTCTTTGTGGGCATTTGCGGGCGTCATAGCGGGCTGCATATTGGATGGGATTATGGGAGTAAAAGTTTGCAGACAGTGCTGTTTACTGCTTTGCTCACCCAGAAATACCGACCGGTTGTCATTTATCGACAACCTTATTGGTTAAAACCCGGTTAAAAAGACAAGTGCTTTTTAATCAACTATTTACCCGTTCCAATGCCCCGTTTTGTCGCCTTACTCCTCCCCTGTCTGCTCACAATCAATGCCCTGGCTCAGCAGCCTGCGCCCGCCCCCAGCCCGCTGCTCGGGGCAATGGGCATGGCGCAGGATACCGTTCGCCCGGCTCCGCTGACGCTGCCCGACTCCGCCCAGGCCAGCACACCGGCAGCAGTTGCAGCGGATGGCGTTGATGCGCAGCCCGCACCGGCTATCGGTACGCTGACGGGGCAGCTGATTACGACGCTGGGCGGCAAAAACAGCCCGGTTCCGTTTGCCAGCATTGGGCTGTTCCGCACCCGCGATTCAAGCTCCGTAACGGGCGGGCTAACCGACGAGCAGGGTAATTTCATCATCAACAACCTTGTGCCGGATGTGTATTACGCGCTGGTGCAAAGCCTTGGCTATGCCCAAAAAACCATCCCGCGTATTCTGATTACCACCGACCGAAAAACCGTTGCTCTTGGCAATGTGGTACTGGCCCAAACCACCCAACAACTGGCCGAAGTAGTGGTGCAGGGACAGAAACAGGCCTACGAATACGCCCTCGACCGCAAAATCGTGAATGTCGATCAGTTGCCGATTGCGCAGGGTGGAACCGCTATCGACATCCTGCAAAACGTACCCTCTGTAACCATCGACGTGGACGGGGCCTTGAGTTTGCGGGGCAGTGCCAACGTCATTGTGCTGGTAGATGGAAAACCGTCGGGGCTGACGGGGCTGGACCGGCAGGCGGTGCTGGACCAGATTCCGGCCAGAAACATCGAGCGCGTTGAGGTCATCACCAACCCTTCCTCGCGCTACGATGCCGACGGGGCAGCGGGTATCATCAATATTATCCTGAAAAAAGAACAGGCCAAAGGCTTCAATGGCAACGTGCAGCTCAACGTCGGCACCCGCGACAAGTACAACGCATCTGTCAACGCCAACCTCCGGCTCAACAAACTCAACCTGTTTGGCAGCTACAACTTCCGCGATGAACGCCGGTTTTCGTACCGCAACGCTGACCGCCGGAACATCTTTGAGAATGATTCGGTCAGCTATTTGGTACAGCGGCAAAACGCCGTTCGGCGAGGCAGTAACAACAACCTGCGGCTCGGCTTCGACTACGCCCTGACGAAGCAGGACAACCTGACGCTGTCAGTGCTGTACCGGCCCGAATACAGCTACGACACAGAACAGGAAGTATTCAACACCCTGAACGGCGACCGGCAGTTGCTGGGCCGAACCCTGCGCACCAATGCAGAAACCGAACCCGAACGCGGTCTGGACTACGCGGCAAATTACCGGCGCACGTTCAAGAAAGAAGGCCGTCTGCTTACTGCCGATGCCACGACATCGAGCAACACCGGCATAGAATATCAGAATTTCAACAGCACCACCGACCTGCCCGATGAACTGCTAACACCCAGCTTTCAGATTGGTACCCAACGCGCCACCAACCAGCAAAACAACCGCGTCACCGTACTGCAAACCGACTTTACGAACCCGCTGAAAGGCAAACAGAAATTTGAAACCGGCCTGAAATACACGTATCGAAAACTCGGTGCCGATTATCAGTTTACCAACCAGATTGGTAATGAATTTGTCAATAATCCGCTGTATACCAACAACTTCATCTATACCGAAAACACCAGCGCGGCCTACGCCAACTTTGGCAATGAACTAAAGAAATTCAGCTATCAGGTGGGTCTGCGGACCGAATACACGACCATTGAGACCGATCAGCGCACCACGGGCAAGCAAAACTCGCAGAATTACATTTACCTGTTTCCGAGTGCGTTTTTCAACTATAATCTGGGCGAATCGAACAAGGTACAGCTCAACTATTCCCGGCGTATTAACCGCCCGTCGGTGCGGACGCTCAACCCGTTCATCGACCTGCAGGACCCGCTCAATATCCGGTTTGGCAACCCGCTGCTGCTGCCCGAGCTTATCAACTCATTTGAAGCGAGCCACCTCTTTACCGGTAAAACCACGCTCATCACCTCGACCCTGTTTTTTCGGCAGACCAACAACGACGTAACGCGCTACCAGACCCTGCGGCCCGACGGCATTACGGAGCAGACGTTTCTGAATCTGAACCGCTCGGAAAATTACGGGCTGGAGTTTGTGGTCGATCAGGAGATTACGCGCTGGTGGAAAGTCAACGGTACGGCCACGTTTTTTCAGCGGACCATCAAAGGCAACGCCGACACGCCGGAATTACTGACCCGCACCAACCGAAGCTGGAACGGACGCATTACGTCGAATTTCACGCCAAAGCGCGGCACGGCCATTCAGTTAGCCGTCAACTACCGGTCGCCGTTCATCATTGCGCAGGGGACCATTCAGGAGTTTTTCAACGTCGATATTGGCGTGAAGCACGACGTTATGAAAGGGCGCGGCACCCTCAACCTGCGCGTGAGCGACATTTTCAACACGCTGCAATTTCAGGCTAACACCTTCGGCCCCAACTTTGAGTCGAACACCCTCGGCAAGCGCGAGAGCCGGATTGGCTTCATTGGGTTCAGCTACCGCCTGAGCCGTCAGGTCAGCAAAGACAAAGACCGCGACGACCGCCGGGACGGCCCGCCGGGCGAAGGCGACTTTTAGGGACAGGTCAACTTGATAAGACGTTGTATCAGCCCACGGCTGAAGCCGTGGGTTTTATAATACACCGACTCTTCTTTAAAACCGTTTCAACGGTTTGCCGAAGAAAGAAACCGTTGAAACGGTTGACCATTGGCCTGTAAATTTGCCACCAAACCCACCGCTAAAGCGATGGGCTGATACAAAACGACACGGGTCGTTTCACGGAAACAACACCGTGAGCGTACCGAGGATGAGGGCAATCCCGAAGAGAATACCCAGTCCAATCAGTACGGTTCGGGTCAGACTACCGGGGCGGTTATATGATTTTGGTTTGAGCATAACTGGGCGTTGGGCTTATAACGGAATGTTCCCGTGTTTTTTCTTCGGCAGGACCACGGCTTTGTTCTCCAGCATACCAAAGGCACGGATGAGTTTGTGGCGGGTCTGATCGGGCATGATAACCTCGTCGATATAGCCCCGGAAGGCGGCCCGGTACGGATTGGCGAACTTCTCGGTATAGTCGGCCACTTTCTCCTGCAACATGGCCTGTGGGTCGTCGGCCTGGGCAATGTCGCGTTTGAAAATAATTTCAGCGGCACCACTGGCACCCATCACGGCAATTTCGGCGGTGGGCCAGGCAAAGTTCATATCGGCCCCAATGTGCTTGGAGTTCATGACGTCATAGGCCCCACCGTATGCTTTGCGGGTAATGACCGTGATGCGCGGCACGGTGGCTTCGCAGAAGGCGTAGAGCAGTTTAGCCCCGTTGCTGATGATGCCGTTCCATTCCTGATCGGTGCCGGGCAAGAAACCGGGTACATCTTCCAGCACCAGCAGCGGGATATTGAAACAGTCGCAGAAACGCACGAAGCGGGCGGCTTTGGTACTGGCGTTGCTGTCCAGCACCCCCGCCAATACCGCGGGCTGGTTACCCACCACGCCGATACTGCGCCCGCCAATCCGGGCAAACCCAACCACGATGTTTTCGGCGTAATTCTTATGTACCTCGAAAAACGTATCGGCATCAACGACTTCGGCAATTACCTCGCGCATGTCGTAGGGCTGGTTCGGGTTGTCGGGGATGATACTGTTCAGCGCGGGACGGCTTTCGTTCTGGCCGGATTGGTAAGGGAGTCGGAACGGTTCGTCTTCGCAGTTTTGGGGGATATAACTTAGCAGTTGCTTGAGTTGCTGGATGCAGGCCACCTCGTTGGCGCAGGAAAAATGCGTAACGCCTGACTTGGTGCTGTGGGTACTGGCCCCGCCGAGTTCCTCCGCCGTTACGGTCTCGTGCGTTACGGTTTTGACCACGCTGGGGCCGGTCACGAACATATAGCTCGTGTTCTCGACCATGAAAATAAAATCGGTGATGGCCGGACTATACACCGCTCCACCCGCGCACGGCCCCATGATGGCCGACAGCTGCGGCACTACGCCCGACGCCCGCGTGTTGCGGTAAAAAATGTCGGCATAGCCCGCCAGCGACAGGACGCCTTCCTGAATACGCGCCCCGCCGGAGTCGTTCAGGCCAATAACAGGCGCGCCGTTCTGCATGGCCAGGTCCATAAGTTTGCAGATTTTCTCGGCGTGCGTTTCCGACAAAGCACCGCCAAAAACCGTGAAATCCTGCGCGTAAACGTACACGAGCCGCCCGTTCACAGTGCCGTAGCCCGTCACAACGCCATCGCCGAGGTAATGTTCTTTGTCCAGCCCAAAATCGCGGGTGCGGTGCATGACAAACTTGCCAATCTCCTCGAACGACCCCTCGTCCATGAGCAGCGACACCCGCTCGCGGGCGGTGAGTTTGCCTTTGGCATGCTGGGCGTCGATGCGTTTCTGGCCCCCGCCCAGTTCAGCTTCGGCGTTTTTCCGGGCGAGCATTTCGGCTTTGGTAGGTTTGTGAGCAGATGAAGCGGTAGTGACTGGCTGGGTTTCGGTTTGCATAGTGTGTTGTCGAATCGGAATGGGCAAAGTTAATTATTCGCCTTGATTCCAACCCTTGCGATTGTTTTTGTATCATCACAGCAACAAACCTGTTTTCGCTATGAACAGACTCTTTCTTTCGCTGAGCCTGCTGGCCGGCTTTTTAGCCCTCGAC
>JBBRUB010000242.1:0-6006 GCA_038248175.1 Cytophagales bacterium
AAACCCGGCGACGTGATCACGGCATACAACGGCAAGACCATCGAAATCATCGACACCGACGCCGAAGGCCGCGTAATTCTGGCCGACGGGCTGAGCTATCTCCTGAAGCATTACCAGCCCAATACGCTCATCGACCTAGCCACGCTGACGGGCAGTGTGGTCAGTACGCTGGGCTACCATGCTGCCGGGATGTTTACCAACAACGACGCACTATCCAGTCAGCTAAGCGAGGCTGGCGACCGCACCGGCGAACGACTCTGGCGACTGCCGCTCTGGGATGCCTACAAAGACGATATTCAGTCGGACGTGGCCGATGTGAAAAATTTTCACGGCAAACCCATCAACGGTGCCATTGCAGCAGCTAAATTTCTGGAGTTTTTTACTAACGAACACCCCGCCTGGGCGCACCTCGACATTGCCGGTACGGCCTTCGGCGATACGGAGTTCGGCACCCAGAAGAACGCCACCGGATTTGGCATCAGGTTGCTGATTGATTACCTGCATTCGCTATAAACCCCATCACCATGAACCTCTCCATTCTCTGCATTGCCACGTACCTCAAGGGCCAGGAATTCATGCGGGCGAGTAAAGAACTTGGCAACACCGTCTATCTGCTCACCGACCAGAAACTCGAACACGCCGACTGGCCCCGCGACGCCATCGACGAGATTTTCTACCTAAAATCGCCCAGCAACGCCCCCGATGATCTGGAGCAGATGATTCTGGGCCTCGCCCACGCCATGCGCTCGCGCCGGATTGACCGGGTAATTGCGCTGGACGATTTCGACGTGGAAAAGGCCTCACTCATCCGCGAAACGTTCCGCATCGACGGCATGGGGCAGACGACGGCGCGGTATTTCCGCGACAAACTGGCTATGCGGCTGCGGGCGCAGGCAGCGGGTATTCGGGTACCGGCGTTCAGCCCGGTTTTCCACGACGAAACCATCACGGAGTTTCTTAAAAGCACCGTCGCACCCTGGCTGGTGAAACCCCGCTCCGAAGCGTCAGCAACGGGTATCAAAAAAGTTAATTCGCTGGACGAAGCCTGGCAGGTCATTCACAGTCTGGGCAACAACCGGCATAATTTCCTGATTGAGCAGTTTAGGCCGGGGCGGGTCTATCACGTCGATTCGCTGTCGGTAGCGGGCGAGGTAGTATTCAGCCGGGCGAGTCAGTATCTGGCTACGCCGATGGAAGTGGCCCACGGCGGGGGCGTATTCCGCACCATGACCCTGCCCGCCGATGGTACCGATGCGCCGGGGCTGTACGAAATAAACAAGCGGGTTCTGGACGCCTTTGGCATGAAATTCAGCGCGTCGCACTCCGAATACATCCGCAGCGACCACGACGGCGAGTTGTATTTCCTGGAAACGTCGAGCCGCGTGGGTGGGGCACACATTGCCGAACTGGTGGAGGCCGCGAGTGGCATAAACCTCTGGCGCGAGTGGGCCAAAATCGAAACGGCCATGGCCAACAACACGACCTACACGCTACCTGCCGACGTACCCAGGCAGGCGGGCTTGATCGTGTCGCTGGCCCGGCAGCAACACCCCGATTCGTCGGGCTTTACGGACTCCGAAATCTGGTGGCGCATGAACAAGGAAAACCACATCGGCTTCATTATCTGCTGCGACGACCGCGCCCGCGTCCAGACGCTCATGGACGACTACATGCACCGCATCTACGCCGATTTCCACGCATCGGCCCCGTCGCCGGATAAAGCCACGAGTTAACCTGCCACGTACTACTTCAGAATCGGTTCCAGCGCAGCCCGGTTTTCGCTGAGCCATTCGTGAATGTCAACAACAATGTCGCGGATACCGAGCTGGGGTTGCCAGCCGGTTAGTTGCGTAACGCGGGTGTTGTCGGTGATGTAGAGCCGGATATCGGCGGTGCGGTTTTCCGTTACTTCCTTTATCGGAATGGTTTTACCCGTTATCTCCTGACAAACGGCGGTCAATTCCCGTAGCGACGCGCTGCTGCCCATGCCCCCGCCCGCGTTCAGTACCTCGCCGTTTACCGCATCTAAGTTATGCAGTTGCCAGTCGACTAAACGGTAGAGGTCGGCGATGTGCAGCATGTCGCGCGTTTGTTTGCCGGTGCCGCCGTAGCCGATGTAAGCCAGTTGCTGGGCAAAAAAGTGTTTGGCTACCCACAAGACCATCACGCCCTGATCGACCTTGCCCATCTGCCACGGGCCGGTGATGACACCACAGCGGTTGATGACCGTTCGCAGGCCGTAAAATTCGTTGTACTCCTGAATCAGCAGTTCCGACGCCAGTTTGGTGGTACCGTACAACGAACGCGCCCCCGTGAGCGGAAAATCCTCGGCAATGCCCCGCGACGACGCGCCCGGAACCGGCTGCTCATCGGTCAGCACGAAACGCGTATCGGCTTCGGCGAAGTTGAGCGTTTCGAGGGTTTTGATTGGGTAAACGCGGCTTGTAGAGAGAAAAATAAATGCGGCTTTGTGCTTCAGCGCGTAGTTCAGGCAGTTAACCGTACCGAACAGATTGGTGTTGATGAGGTAGTCGGGCGTACCGTCCAGACCGGCCAGTACGCTCGGTTCGGCAGAGGCTTCAATCACGACATCGACGGCGGGCAGGGCATCAAAATCTTCTTTGCTGCGAATGTCGCCGTGCATGAAGTCAATACCAGCCGCTTTGAGCCGCGACAGGCTCAACTCCGACCCGCGCCGTTTGAGGTTATCGAGCGCGACGATTTCGTAGTCGGGATAATTCTGCTTCAGCGACAGGGCCAGCGACGCGCCCACAAATCCGGCTCCACCGGTAATCAGGATTTTCATAGTTGTTGGGGGTAATCTATTCGCAAAATTACACCAAACGAATCAAGCCAATGGGTACCGCCGGGTAGTTTGATCATGGAATAGTTTGTGATTTCGTATGGAAAATAGGCGTAGTCGGCATCTGTCAGGTATAAACAATCCCGGCAGATATGTATCAACTAACTTCATTTCGCCTGATTCAACCAGTAACGCTTAGTCGCGTTTGGGGTATGACCATTCTTTTTTGTTTGGCGTGTTTTTCTCTTTCAGCTCAATCCGTCGAGACGCGCGACCTACTACTCCGGCATTCCAATGATGATATGGTATACACGGTTGTAGAAAAACAGCCGGAGTTTCCGGGTGGTTCTGAGGCACTACAGAAGTACTTGGAGGAGCATATTCGTTATCCAGCCGAAGCGAAGAAAGCGGGCGTAACGGGAAGGGTATTCGCTTCATTCATCGTGCGGAAAGATGGTCAGATTACCAATGTAAGCTTGCTGAAAGGACTTGGTTTCGGTTGCGACGAAGAAGCTGTTCGGGTCATCGAAGCTATGCCCCGCTGGACACCGGGCAGTCAAAGCGGTGCAGTACTCAATGTCAAGTACAATTTGGCCATTTCGTTTGGTGTGCCGTATCCGAAGGTAAAGAAATAACAAGTCTCTATGACTGCCGTCCGACCAGGTATGTCAGCACACCAACGCTGAGCTATCAGCCGGACGCCGTACCTTTGCGGCATGACTACGACCGCACAGCAACCACTCAACTATATTGATAATCCGGCCATTCCGTCGCCCTGTTTTGTACTTGACGAAGCCAAACTCCGGCAAAATCTGCAACTGATTGATTCCGTACAGAAAGCCGCCGGGGTTACCATTATTCTGGCCCTCAAAGGCTTCTCCATGTACAGCGCGTTTCCCATTGTGCGCGAGTACCTGAGCGGAGCCACGGCCAGTTCGCTCAACGAAATCCGGCTCGTCAACGAGTACATGGGCGTTAAAGCCCACGCCTACGTACCCGCCTACCACGACGCCGATTTTGCCGAAATTCTTGACCGCAGCAGCCACGTAACGTTCAACTCCTGGAGTCAGTGGGAGAAGTTTAAAGATCAGGCTTTAATGGCTGACAGCACAACGAGACCTTCCTTTGGGATTCGGGTAAACCCGCAGTATTCGGAGGTGGCCACGGAGATGTATGACCCGGCCATTCCCGGTTCGCGGCTCGGTGCCACCCGCGACCAACTACCGGATACGTTACCTGACGGTTTGGACGGTATCCACTTTCACACCCTCTGCGAAAACGATTCGTTTACGCTCGAACGCACATTACAGGCCCTCGAAAGCCGGTTCGGCGATCTGCTGCATCAGGCAAAGTGGGTGAACATGGGCGGAGGACACCTTATGACGCGCGAAGGCTATGACACCGACCACCTGATTGGTCTGCTGAAAGCGTTTCGCGAAAAATACGATGTGGATATCATTATGGAACCCGGCTCGGCCATTGCCTGGCAAACGGGGGTGCTGGTTTCTACCGTTCTGGACGTGTTTAATAGTCAGGGTATCGAGGTGGCCATTCTCGATACGTCGTTTGCCGCGCACATGCCCGACACGCTCGAAATGCCGTACAAACCCCGCGTCCTCGGCGCGTATCACGAACCTGTCGAAGGCAAACCCACGTACCGGCTCGGTGGCATGACCTGTCTCGCCGGTGATCAGATGGGCGATTATTCGTTCAACGAGCCGCTACAGGTTGGTGACCGCATCGTGTTCGATGATATGATTCACTACACGATGGTCAAAACCACCACCTTCAACGGCGTGAACCTGCCCGCCATCGGCATCCAGCAAACCAACGGTACGTTCCGGCTCGTGCGGGAATACGGGTACGAGAGTTTTAAAGATCGGCTAAGTTAGGCCGCTACATTAGCCGTTTCAGTTCCAGCGTAAAGCTTTCCAGTACGTCTTCGCCAGACAGGGTTTTATCGAAGCCTGTAACGATCTGAATTTCGCCGTTGGCGCGAAAAATATGCGTTTGCTGCGTTTTTGGATCAATCAGCCATGCCAAACGGCAGCCATTCGCTATCCAGACGTTGAGCATTTTGGCCTTCGCAGCAGTCAGCGTATCGGTTGCTGACATTAGCTCAACGGCAAAATCGGGACACAGGGGTGGAAACTGCTCCTGTTCACGTTCGGTAAGCGCGTTCCAGCGGTCAAGCCGCACCCAGGATGCGTCCGGCGAGCGGGTGCTACCGTCGGCCAGCCGAAACGCCGTTGATGAATCGAACTCGATGCCTGTCCCGGATTCAATGGTCCAGAAAGTCAGGAACGCGTTTAATCGCGAATTTTTATTGCCGGTTTTACCACCTGTATTTGGCATGATAATTAGTTTCCCGTCGGGTTCCCGCTCGAACCGGAGGTCTGGGTTACGCAGACAAAAAGCGTAGAACTCCTCGTCCGACAGGATAGTCTGCGCTCTTACGGCTGGTTCGTCAATTGCTTCCATCGGTATGCTTTTTGGTAAATATACCCACAACAACACAAAATGCCCCCGGCCAATTGACCGGGGGCATTTTTTATGAGCAAACAAAGCAGGCTGACTTACATCATGCCACCCATGCCGCCACCACCGCCGTGCATACCGCCACCGGCAGGAGCCTCTTCTGGCTCGTCGGCAATGACACACTCGGTGGTCAGGAGCAGACCGGCAATCGAAGCCGCGTTCTCCAGAGCCAGACGGGTTACTTTCTTCGGGTCAATAACACCGGCAGCAAACAGGTCTTCGTACGTATCGTTCTTGGCGTTGTAGCCAAAACCGCCCGTGCTGTCTTTCACCTTGTTGATTACAACCGAACCTTCGCCACCGGCGTTGGCCACAATTGTGCGCAGGGGTGACTCCAGTGCCTGACGGATGATGTTGACGCCTGTTTTCTCGTCTTCGTTGTTGGTGTTGATAGCATCCAGCGACGGGATAGCCCGGATCAGCGCAATACCACCACCCGTTACGATACCTTCTTCAACGGCAGCGCGGGTTGCGTGCAGGGCATCGTCAACACGGTCTTTCTTCTCTTTCATCTCCACCTCGGTAGCGGCACCAATGTACAGAATGGCAACGCCACCCGACAACTTGGCCAGACGCTCCTGCAATTTCTCGCGGTCGTAGTCCGACGTGGTGTTTTCGATCTGGGCTTTGATCTGATTGACCCGGCCCGTGATGTTTTCTTTCTC
>JBBRUB010000243.1:0-6002 GCA_038248175.1 Cytophagales bacterium
GATAAATCCCGCTATTCCGCAATTGCTTGTTTTGGTTGGTTTTTTAGCTGCTTTGGGACTTTATATTTGAAGTCAAAATAACCAAATAAAAAAACGACCTGACAGCTAACCAATTTTCAGGCTTCCGCTAACTTGCCGGTCTCTTCGAAGTTGATAAGTTCTTTTACAGTATAAGTCGTTTTGTTCTGCGATTCGTAGTACGTCCGCATCAGAATTTCGGCCATGACGCCCATCAGTACCATCTGAATGCCTACGATAAAAAACATAGACGCAATGGTGGGTAATGGCGTTTCGACCAAATCTTTCTGACCGGCCAGTTTGAAATAAGTTGCCAGCACCGTTGCCAGAAAGGCCACGATAAACGCCATAATACCCGCCCCACCGAAGAAGTGAATGGGCCGCTGCATGTATTTTTCCAGAAACTTGATCAGCACCAGATCAAGTACCACTTTATAAGTACGGAAAATGCCGTAGTTGCTCTTGCCAAACTGGCGCGGCTGGTAGTTGACGGGTATTTCGGTTACGAGACCACCCTGCCAGGCGCAATAGACCGGAATAAAGCGGTGCATCTGCCCGTACAACACCACGTCTTTAATTACCTCGCGCCGGTACGCTTTGAGCGTACAGCCGTAATCGTGCAGCGACACGCCCGAAATAGAACTGATGAGTTTGTTGGCTGTCATAGAGGGCAGCTTGCGGGTCAGGAACTCGCCCTTCCAGCGGTTTTTCCGCCAGCCACTAACTACGTCGTACCCTTCGTCCAGCTTATCGACTAGCTTCGGAATATCGTTGGGATCGTTTTCTAAGTCACTGTCAATCAGTACCAGTACGTCGCCTGATGCGTGCTGGATACCGGCGTTGATGGCCGCTGTCTGTCCAAAATTTCGTTTGAAATTAATGGCTTTTACGCGGAAGTTACGCCGACAAACTGCCCGGAGTTGGGTTAGCGAATCATCCTTAGAACCGTCGTTGATTGCAATGATTTCATAGTCATACTGCCCGATGGCTTTTTCGAGCGCGTCGAACAGGATGGGTATGCTTTTCGATTCATTGTAAATCGGAACAATTACGGAGAGGTAGGGCATACGGGTCGGCTGGTTGTGGCTGTTTATTAGTGGTAATGTTGCCCCATGCACCTACAGCGCAGAGGATCAGAAATGGATAGAAAGGTGCAAGATAGCGCGTTTCGGGGTGTCGTAAAACTACCACATAGACCAGTATGCAGTAACCAATGGCCAGCGGCATGATCAGCAGCCGGTCGTCACGTTTCCAGCCCCGTATCAGCAGCAAAACCAGACCGATCAGGCCCGGTCCCATCACCAGCAGCCAGTGATACAGCCGCAGCAGGAGCCGGGGCCACTGCGCCACCACAATATCGTCCAGGAAATGATACCCCCAGGTACCGTTCAGGAAATTGGCGGTGTACCGTAGCGGTGCCCATACGTAATATACCAGCGGGTGTTCCTGCCGAATGGACTGCGTATAGCGACGAAGCCGCGCACCCACTTCCGCTTCAATGGCCTGATACTGTACCGAATCGAGCGTATGGTTGTTGCCCAGTTCATAATACAAGGCCCGCGCCTGTACAATGGAGTCGCGGGTAAAGGTTGACGTATAAATATAGGTGGGCGGGGCAGAAAGCTGTTCTGTTTCGTGCCAGCGACCAGGAGCCAGAAAATTACCGTTGCTCCAGCCCATGAACCAGCGGATGCCGGTGTTGGGAAACCAATACGAAAAATCTTCGCCGTAGGTCTGAAAAAACGGCATCATATCAAAATAGTTGGTGGGCCAGAAGCCAGCGGCATACCAGGGTTCTTTCAGCAACGGAATTACCTGCCTGTACTCGCGGTAGTTGCGCACCATCCAGGCTCCGTCGACCAGTAAAAACGGTAAAAGAAATACGACGCTGTACCGCGCCAGCTTGCTGAACAACAGCCGACCCCGCAGCCACCGCAACGCCCAGATGGCCACTGGAATACCCAGCAGTGGCAAATGAGCCGGTTTCAAAAACACTGACCACGCCAGCCAGACGCCGGCAGATAGTAACCACACCCACCGGCGCCCTCCCGGAATGTCCGGGTTTTGGTCGGCCCGCAGAAAACAATACAGAAAAAAGATCGACGCCGAAGCTGCAAAACTCTCGGTCAGGAAATACGCATCGAAAACACTGACGAACGTACTGAATAGATAGATAAAATACGCCAGGTAGAATGCGCGGTCTGTACCAAACAGCAACCGCGCACACAACCCCAGCGCGTACACCGACACCGCCGACAGCAGGAGTTGTAACAAAATAGTACCGTTGGCAGCCATTGGCGGGCTAAGTACAAACCGAAGGGCCAGATACACCGCCGGATAACCCGGCATCCGGTCGTCGGTCTTGAAACCCTGATGGTTCAGCAGACTCTCGATGGGCTGGATATACGTCAGCATATCACCGTTGCTCTGTCCCCAGAACCCCGGTAGGTCATGCAAGTACGTTTGGGTAAGGAACCACCCGAAAAACGCCCCCTTTACCAGCAGGGCCAGCACTACCCAGAGTAGCCAGGATGTGGGCGGGCGTAGCAACCGGATCATTTAGGTTGTGCCTTGTACCAGTCAACGAAGCGACTGAGTCCTTCATCGAGCAATACGTTAGGTGAGTATCCCAATAACCGGGCGGCCCGGCTTACATCGGCGTAGGTACGCTCTACGTCGCCGGGTTGCTTGGGCAGGTGCTGCACGTTGGGTGTTTTCTCCATCAGTCGGTAGAGAGTTTCCACCAGTGTTTGTAGCGTTACGGGGCTATGGTTGCCAAGGTTAATGATCTCGTACCTGTTCGGATGCTCGCTCACGTAGCGCAGCGCGGCCATGATGCCATCCACCGTGTCGCTCACGTAGGTATAGTCGCGGGAGGTGTCGCCCTGACCAAACATCGGAATCGGCTCGTCGCGGTCAATCATTTTTACGAACTTATGAATAGCCAGATCGGGCCGTTGCCGTTCACCATAAACAGTAAAAAAGCGCAGGTTTACCACGCTCATGTTGTACAGGTGGTGATAGGTATAGGTCAGCAACTCGCCCGACCGCTTTGTAAAGGCGTAGGGCGAAATAGGTTGTTCAACGGCATCAGTCTCGCTGAACGGTATCTTCTCGTTGTTGCCATATACCGACGACGACGACGCAAAGACAAGCTTGCTGATGCGCTTGCTGTGCATCCAGTTCAGCAAATTATACGTACCCGTAATGTTGGTACTGATGTACTCGGCGGGCTGCTCGATAGATGGCCGAACGCCTGCTTTAGCCGCAATATGAATAACGGTCTCAATATCGGCATCCAGCGTGTTGAGCCAGGCAGTATCCCGTATGTCGGCTTCAACGAACGTGAAATTGGGATGCGCCAGCGCGGAAGTCAGGTTCCGTTCTTTGATGAAACGGTCGTAGAACGGATCGAAGTTATCGATGCCCACCACCCGACAGCCGCTATCGAGCAGCCGTTCGGTGAGATGGCTACCAATGAAGCCCGCGCATCCCGTCACTAAAATCTGGTTTGAACCGTTCATTTTTGGAGGTAAGATGCATGATATATAATGTATAGCGGGCGCAAATGGATTCTGCCACAGTTATAGACCATACATCAAATACAATGTATCATAACAATAATCAGGCGGGTGTACCCAGGCGGGCCACCATACTGTCGTGAATCTGGGTCATGGTCTCGCGCAGGTCGAAGGTCCAGTCCCAGCCGGGATAATGGTTCTTGAATTTGCCCAGGTCCGAAATATACCAGATATGATCGCCGGAGCGGTTGGTCTCGGAGTACTGGTAGTTCATTTTATTGCCCGAAATGGCCTCACAGAGTGCAATAGCCTCCAGCATTGAGCAGTTGGCGTAGCGACCACCACCCGCGTTATAGACCTCGCCGGGGCGTGGGTTCTGGTAGAAATGCCAGAACATATTCACCAAATCCCAGCTATGGATATTGTCGCGCACCTGCTTGCCTTTGTAGCCGAAAATGGTGTACTGATTGCCGGTAATGGCGCACTTCATCAGGTACGACAGAAACCCGTGCAACTGCGCCCCGGAGTGATTGGGTCCCGTTAGGCAGCCGCCCCGGAAAACGGCGGTTTTCATGCCAAAGTATCGGCCATATTCCTGCACCATGATGTCGGCAGCCACTTTGCTGGCTCCAAAAATAGAGTGCTTGGTGTGGTCGATACTCATGAACTCGTCGATACCATTCTCGAAATAGGGATGGTTCTGATCAATTTCAAAGCGCGTATCGGTTTCTACCAGCGGCAAAAAATTGGGGTTATCGCCATAGACTTTGTTGGTCGAGGTGAAGATAAACACGGAGTCGGGGCAGTGCAGCCGGGTCATTTCGAGGAGGTTGACCGTACCCACCGCGTTCACGCCAAAATCAGTGAACGGCTCGCGGGCGGCCCAGTCGTGGCTGGGTTGGGCGGCTGTATGTAGTACCAGCTTAATGTCGGTGCCGTATTCCTGAAAGATGGTTTCCAGTTGAGAAACCTCGCGGATGTCGGCAGCGCGGTGTTCGTAATTTTTGTAAGCGTTGGCCAGGCGGTTGCGGTTCCATTCAGTCGAGCCATCGGCCCCAAAGAAGTACTGCCGCATATTGTTGTCGATACCCACAACAAGATCAAATTTATCGGCAAAAAACGCAACGGCTTCGCTGCCAATCAGCCCGGCAGACCCCGTAACCAGTGCAATGTTCATAGTTATGGCAAAACGTTATGAGAGTGAACTACCAAAAAAGTCCTATTGATAGCCTTTGTTTGACGACAAAGTAACGGAAAAATCACAGTCCGGCAGTATGATATTGAGTAAGCGTAGTGGCAAAAGAAAAGCGATACCCCAACAGGTATCCGTTGGGGTATCGCTTTATACCGCTCAGTAAATTATGCTCAGGCTCCCTCGCCAATGGTACCGCCCCCAAAAAGCTTCTCCCGAATTTTCTGGGTACGCTCTTCAAGCGCGGGGTTTGGCGTGTATTTGTAGCCGTTTTGTACGGCTGCTGAGTCTTTGCCCCGACCATATACATTCTCGTCACCCGCCTGATAGTTGACATCATAGTCACGGGCGCGGACGTCGGCCTGGCGGATGGTATTATATTTCTGATAGTCGCACGAAGCCAGCGAGAAGACCGCTACGGCCAGCAGAGCCACGTTGATTATGCGTTTCATAGTTTTCTGATTTTGAAAGTACAAAGTTAAGTAATTTTTTTTAGCCACAGAGACACACCAAGACGCACGGAGACATACAAAGGGATTTTTGGAGAATTTTCTCTGTGGATCTCCGTGCGTCTTGGTGTGTCTCTGTGGCTAAAAACTTTTCAATAGCTTTATCTCTTCCTCCACGAAGGCCATCAGCTCACGGATGTACGCGCTCGAAAAGTCGAAGGGCACGCCAGCGGCTGTATAGACATCGCGGATGGGGGCTTTGTAGCCCAGACTTAAGGCCGCTTTGTAGCCCGCCAGCCCGGCCTTCGGGTCGCGCCGGTAGTTGCGCCAGACGCCAATGGCCCCCAACTGCGCAATGCCATATTCGATGTAGTAAAACGGCACTTCGTACAGGTGCAACTGCCGTTGCCAGATATAATCTTTGTAATAGGCCAGCCCACGCCAGTCCGTAACAGAATCGGTAAACTGGTCATAGATGTGTACCCAGTTTTCGCGCCGGTCGGCGTCGGTACCGTTCGGGTTTTCGTAAATCCAGTGCTGAAACTTGTCGATGGTGGCTACCCAGGGCAGGGTTTCGATGATGGATTCGAGGTGTTGCCGTTTGGCCCGGCGCAGGTCGTCGGGGTTATCAAAAAACACGTCCCAGTGATCCATCGACAGTAGTTCCATACTCATCGACGCCAGTTCGGCCACTTCCATCGGTGGGTTTCGGAATGCTTTCAGCGGCAGGTTGCGCGTCAGAAACGAGTGCACGGCATGACCGCCCTCGTGTACCATTGTAACCAAATCGCGCAGGCTACTGGTGGCGTTCATGAAAATAAA
>JBBRUB010000244.1:0-5980 GCA_038248175.1 Cytophagales bacterium
CAACAGAATAGTTAAAATTGAGCCATCCGGTAAGGCATCGTTATTCGCTGGCGTACCAAATCCTGGTCAGACCCGGCCACTGAAAGATCAGGTTCCAATGGCTGGAACCAGTGGTGTGGGATATGATGCCATCCGTAATCTATTTTACATTACAGACGTTAGTTATGGCATTTATAAGGCCCTACCCGATGGAACAACCAGTAATTTCATCAATTACAATGGCTATAAAGATGGGCCTGTAAATGTTGCCCGGTTTAACCTGCCCTTTAGCCCTGTTTTCGATAAAGCTGGTAACCTCTATCTGGGCGACGGGCAGTATATCCGAAAAATTACGCCTGATGGAATAGTTAGTACGGTAGCTGGCTCAAATGAGCAAGGCAAACAGGACGGGCGGGGCGATAAGGCTACGTTCAGTTCGGTACTGTCCTTGGCTTTCAATTCGAAGGGCGAACTGTACGTTAGTGACAATTCAAGCATCCGAAAGGTCGTTTTGGGGGCGCAGTAATAGATTAAAAAGTAAAGGAGGGGGCTGACGCACGAAAACTCTGGCGTCAGCCCCCTCCTCCCTACTTCTGGTGATACGTCATTTCGCCGTGGGCGAGCTGGCTGGCACGGTCGAAGAGTTTGAGGGCCTGCTGGTAGGTTTCGTCACTCTCGCCAATGACCTTGAAAAACTCGTTGTTCAACCCGGCTTTGTTGTTCTTTTGGTAAATGCTCCGCGCTACCAACGCCTTGATCTGCGTTTTGATGAAGCTTTTAGAGCGGCCGTACTCCTCCCCGTTAAACTTGATACCCTCGTCGGTGGCGTCTTTTATCAGCTTTTTTAACTGCTCGTCGGTCACGTTCACGGTTTTGTCGAACTCGGCAAAGGGCATTTTCTCCAGCTTCTTCCGGTTATCGTTGGCGTATTCCATCGCAAACTCGCGAACAATGTTCTTGCCGTACAACTGAATCAGATACGGGGTCTGGAAACTCGAATCGCGCGGGATGAAATAATCCGGCGTGATGCCGCCCCCACCATAGACAATCCGACCTCCGTCAGTTTTGAACTTGAGTTTGGGGTCGTTTTTAATCGAGTCGGCCACGTAGTACTCGCCCCGTTTCGAGCGTAGTTCGAGGTCTTTCTCATAGTTACCCTCCTGCCCAAGCACATAGGGTTTCTGGATACTCCGGCCACTTGGCGTGTAGTAGCGCGAGATAGTCAGCCGCAGTTCCGAGCCGTCGGAGAGCGTTACCGGCATCTGTACCAGCCCCTTGCCAAACGACCGCCGACCGGCAATCAGGGCGCGGTCATGGTCCTGCAACGCCCCCGCCACAATCTCCGACGCCGACGCGCTGCCCTCGTCAATCAACACCACCAGCGCACCGTCTTCAAACTGCCCGGCAATGTTGGCGGTAGTTTTACGGTCGTAGCGATTGTCTTTACCGTCGGTGTAAACCAGCAGTTTGTTGCCCGCAATAAACTCGTCGGCAATATTGGTGGCGCGGTCCATGTAGCCGCCGGGGTTGTTGCGCAAATCGAGCAGTAACTGCGTCATGCCTTTGGCCTTCAGCAACGCCAGCGCGGTTTTGAACTCGTCATAAGTCGATTCGGAGAAGCGGTT
Organism: Cytophagales bacterium; assembly: GCA_038248175.1. Lineage (GTDB taxonomy): Bacteria > Bacteroidota > Bacteroidia > Cytophagales > Spirosomataceae > Spirosoma. The sequence goes on from JBBRUB010000244.1 coordinate 1,605, forward strand.
GATTTTCAGATAACCCGTTTTATTATCGATCATATAGGCGGCATCGACGGAGTAAGTCGAGATACGGTCGCGGGTGATGGTAAATTTCTTTGGTTCGGGGCTGTTCCGGCGCAGAATCGTGAGCATCACGTCGGTACCGCGTTTGCCGCGCAGGGCTTTATAGACCGCGCTGTTATCTACTTTCCCCTTTGCATCGGCCAGCGGTTTACCATCAACGGCAATAATCCTGTCGCCACTCATAATCCCGGCGGCTTCGGAGGGGCCACCAGCCAGGGGCGTCACGACGTAAACGGTATCTTTATACAAATTGAATTCCACGCCAATACCGTCGAAACCGCCTTCGAGCTGCGAGCGGGCGGCTACGGCGTCAACCGGGTTCATGTAGGCCGTGTGCGGATCGAGTTTATGCAGCATCTGCTCGATGGAATAATCGACCAGTTCGTCGGTGTTTACCGAATCGACGTAGTTGTTCTCGATCAGTTGCAGCACTTCGCGGTATTTGGTGTAGCCCCGGCCAATGGTATTCAGGCTCTGGGAACCGCCAAAGAATGTGGCTCCAATGAGCATCCCGCCCGCCAGTGTAATGCCAAGCAGCATAGGCAGCCGCACAATGGTTTTATCGTTATTGATGTCAGGTTTTTTGTCCATGTTGATTTGTCGGATCAGTATTCCGCAGGTATAATGCTGCCGGTTCAGGGCGTATAGTTACTCGTTGATTGATAACGTTGAGGACATGGTGAAATGTTTGCACAAACGGCGTGGACAGAAAATTTTCAGTATCTCGTCCGGCAATCGACTGTCTCATGGACGCTTTTGACGAGTTCGCTTCATTTCAACGTAACGTGTCCGCCGTTCCTGCGTCTCAAGTTCATTGATGTCTCTTTCTACCGGACTGATGCAACTCCTCTTTATTCTGTATTTACTCTTTCTGAGTTTTCTGGGATTCACCGTACTTTATCTGCTGCTGTTTGCCGTAGCAGGTAAACTGGGCCGGGCCGATGACGACCGCTCTCCCCATCCGGCGCCAGCCGCGCCCACGCCGGGTTATCTGCACCGCATTGGCGTTCTGATACCTGCTTACAAAGAAGATGCCGTTATTGTAGAGTCGGTGCAGATTAACCTTCGGCAGCAATACCCGGCCAGCCATTTCGACCTGATCGTCATTGCCGATTTGATGCAGCCCGCTACGCTGGCCCGGCTGGCGCAACTACCCATCCGCATCATGGCGGTGTCGTTTCCGGTCTCAACCGTTTCTAACGCCATCAGCGCGGCCCTGGCCCAGTTGTCCGAAAACGAATACGACATTCTGATCGTGTCTGATGCTGATAATATCATAGCTCCCGATTTTCTGACGCGCATCAACGACGCCTTTAGCCGGGGCTGGCGGGTTGTACAGGGCCACCGGGTAGCTAAAAACACCAATACCAGCATAGCTCTGCTGGACGCCATCAGCGAAGAAATCAACAACCACATTTTCCGCAAAGGCAGCCGCGCCCTCGGCCTGTCGTCGCCGGTGATCGGATCGGGCATGGCGTTTGATTTTACCCTGATGCGGACCGCCATGCTGAATTTGAAGACGATGGGCGGTTATGACAAGGAACTGGAAATGAAGATCGTGCGCGACGGCCATACCATCGGCTACCTCGAAGACGCCTATGTCTATGATGAGAAAGTGGCGGTACGGGCCGTATTCGAGCATCAGCGCACCCGCTGGATTGCCGCGCAGGTACAGTTTTTGCGAACGTACTATCCCGTTGGCATGAGCGAACTACGGCAGGGCCGGTTCCAGACCGCCCTCGGTATGCTGCGGGCAGTGGTGCTGCCCCGTGTGCTGCTGCTCGGTGTGCTGATACTGACCACCTTTCTGACTCTCTTTACCGGCAATACCCTGCTATGGGGATTACCGCTGGGTCTGCTGCTGACCCTGTGTCTGACCTTACTTGTGTCGGTACCGGGGTACCTGCGTCGGCGGATAGGTATGCGCGAGCTGATGCTGATTCCGGGCCTGATGCTGAGTTTTGGGCGGGCGGTACTGAACATGCGCAAGGCGTTTACCCGGTTCATGCACACCCCCCATTCCAGTTCGGCAGTCCGCTAAACTCTGCTATCTTTGTGGAGTGACAGGGCCGTAGAAAAACTGTCAAAAGCATATCCCTATTCCATAAAAAAAGAGGTGGTCGCGCGTCGCAGCCTCGATCTTTAGACCACCGAACAAGAAATTTCAATGTGTCAAACATTGATAAACGTTAACTTGGGTTTATTTTCGATGCGTTGCTTCTTTTTCGTGGAAGCCGTTCGTATCGGTTAATATAGTTTAGAATGACTCGTCGCGCTTATAAGCAACACATGGCTGCTGTTTACCAATTTTGTTTCCTGTTTTTCATTGGTTGTTTAATAGGATCTGTGGCGTTAGCCCAGAACCGGGGCGGGCGTGGGCTGGTCTCGTTCGGGGCCTCGTCCGGGCTGGCTAATGATACGCTGTTTCTGGACCCTAATCAGGACATTGCCGTGCAGCTGATGCCGTTCGAAGATATGGTAAAGATTGCGACGGCCTATTCGCCTTCGCTCCGGTTTCAGGATGAAACAGCCAAATCGCTCGACGAAGCCCGCAGCATAACGCGCTCGCAGATTTTGCAGAACATAAACGGGTTTGCCAACTACTCAACGGGGAACCAGGCCCTAAATATCACCAACAGCCTGACGGGCACCACAACGCCGGGGGGGCCAGCTTCGCCCAACGCCCCACCGGATACGCGCAACAACCAACTGCTCAACGGCTACCGGGTAGGAGTTGACCTGCGCGTGTCGCTGTTCGATGTGTTTGGACGGAAGCACCTCATCCGGCAGGCCGACGCCAACCATAAAGCGGCTCTGATACAGAAAGACATCATTGCGCTTCAACTCCGACAACAACTCATCGTCATTTATCAGGACATGATCACCAGCCAGCAAATTCTGAAAGCACGCCTGCTCGACGAGCAGGCTACGCTGGCCGCCCTGCGTATTTCTGAGTCGGAAATACAGAAAGGGAAAATTACGGTCCGGGAATTAGCCAACGTTACGACCGCCTACGTACAGGCCAGGACTGTGGTGGAAGAAAGTAAAGGCAATTTTTTGCGGAATGTACACCTCTTCGAGTCGCTGATGGGCGTCTCTATCCAACAACTGAAACGGTACTAACGGCATGAATATCAACGCATTTCTTAGGCTGTTACGGCAACACCTACCCCTGCTGATTCTGCTGCCGATTCTGACCGCAGCAACGGCCTGGTTTACCACCCGTAACGAGCCGAAGGTGTTCAAGTCCGAATCGACGCTATATACCGGACTGGCATCGGGTTATTCGCTCACGTCCGACAAACAGGCCGCGTTTGGCGACCGTTCGGCCAGTGCGTTCGACAACCTGCTCACGACACTCTACTCCAAAGAAACCATGCTGCAGGTAGGCGTCAATTTACTGGCCGACCACCTGCGGCTACAGCAGCCCGACAGCCTGGTACTGGGATCAGTGTCGTTCAGAAAGCTACAGACCGAAATCCCGCTCAGCCTGCGCTATCAGCTTCCCATCAACGGCGATGTCGAACCGTTGCGAGCCGCGCTGGACAGTCTGTCTAAATCGCAGACCAACAATCCCGTTAAAGACCTGCTGCTCACCTCCGAAACGTATTATTCGGTGCGGCATCTTACCGAAACCCTGAAAGGCACCGCCCGCAAAGCCACCAACGACATTCTGCTGATGGAGTACACCGCCGACGATCCGGCGGTAGCGCAAAACACGCTGCGGTACGCCATTAGTGTATTGAATCAGCGGTATTCGCTCTTCAAAACCTCCGAAACCAACTCGGTAGTAGGCTATTACGAGGGGAAACTGGCCGCTGCCAAGGAAAAACTCGATCAGGCTGAAGTTAATCTGAAAGCATTCAACGTGCGGCATAACGTACTGGATTTCGATGCCGAATCGAAGAACGTAGCGGCTTCGCAGGAGGCCCTCAGCCGCGAGTACAGTCAGGAACAAATGCGCCGGGATGCCGCCAAAGCCTCCATCGACATGCTGGACAAGCGCACGGCCATGGTCATCCCCAACGCGCTCTCGATCTGGAACATGATCGTCTGCCGGACCTATTTCCAGTCCTCGATCCCCGATGAGTTGGTCGAGGCGGCCGAATTGGATGGGTGCAGCGACCTGCAGACCATCTGGCACGTCGTCTTGCCGCTCTCGGCGCCGATCATCGCCGTGATCGGCCTGTTCTACGCCGTCGGGCACTGGAACTCCTACTTCAATGCCCTGATTTATCTTACATCCGCCAACCTCTACCCACTCCAGATCATTTTGCGCAACATCCTAGTGCTGCATCAGATGGACGCCACGATGATCA
>JBBRUB010000245.1:0-5974 GCA_038248175.1 Cytophagales bacterium
AAAAAATCGTAGTGCCAGGGGAAATCAAAATCTTGATTTTGCTTATCTACATAATTCTTCTTCTCATCACTCCATGTATAGATGTTGCTGCTACCACGATCAGAAAACTGTACGCATATCAACCCATCCTTGGTTTGTTTGTCCCCTGTGTATAAAAACACCGCGTCTTTACCTCTTAGGGGTACCCATTCACCCATAGGACTAACGGCATCAACTTCGGGGTAGTCGCTGACAAACAAAAAGTCACCTGGTTCAATATACTTTGGTAATAATATATCAGGCGTCGAGAGGGTACTCTCAAGTTTGGTAAGTTTGAGTTCAAACTCATCGGTGCTACATGTAGCCTCAGCATAACTCCTACGACCTCCAGTCCCTCCCAAACTACAACTTTTGAGAGTATTCCAAGAAGTCAAAAGACTATCATACCTAACGGAAGCTTCCAACTTTTTATCACCTGTCAAATAGTTTGAGCTATCGACAACAGCTTTCAAATTTGTCAGATAGTCGTCTATTTTCCCAGAAGAATGTTTGTAGTCTGCCAATATGCTTTTGATATCAGAGAAAATTACATCAAGTTGTTTTAGACCCGCATCTACACTTACTAAACCACCCCAACTCGGATCATATGCAGACTGTATCTTGCCAGACTGCCCGGTGAACTCGTAGCAGTCGTTGACGCTGGCTTCTTTGAACTCGACGGCAATTTTGGTGTCGCCTAAATAGGGAATCTGGGTGTAGCCCACCCCCGTCCAAATACCATTGCTGCCGCCCTGCACTTCGGTCACGATTACATCAAAATCGCCGGTGCGGATGGTATCGCCGGGGGCCAGATTAGTCAGACCTAAGCCGCCCGTCTGGGTAATGGGCGTGGCCGGGCCACCACAGCGGTAGGTATGCGCCACCGCGCGGCAGGGTTTTGCCCGCAAGGTGGTGTAGGCCACCAGCGTGTCGGGGCCGTTGACCAGCGTCACTTTGTAGTTGCCGATGCGTCGGCCCGTCAGCGTGGTCGAGGTGGCCGTCGTCGCTACCGCGCTCGTACTGGTGGGTTCGCTCCAGAGGTAGGTGTACCCCGTCAAGCTCTGCCCGTCGAGTTCCTCTACCGAGAGGTTGAGTGTACCCAGCCCCCCGTTTTGGCGGGGCAGCAGGTCGGTCTCGCTCGGGGTGGCATCCACTGCTTTGATGCGGATGTTGAGCGGGGTGCTGTTGCAGCGCACGGCCAGGCTTAGACTGGTCTGCCCGCTCAGTGTAGCGCGGCAGGTATCGGTGCCGTCGAGAACATAAGCCGTTACGCGGTAGGTACCGTCGGCCAGGCCCGTAAAGCTGGCCGTGTTGCCCGTTGCCGTAGCACTGCCCGTGAAGGTCGGCTGGGCCACCGTGCCGCCCGGCGTGGATTCGCCCGTTTGCCGCATTAGGCTCAGGCTGGGCGTTTTACCAGTTGGTACGCCCGTCAACTTTACCGTCATCGTGCCCGTCCGTGTCGTGGCCGTACCACTGGCCGGTGCCACACAACTCAGTGAGAGTGGCCCGTCGAAGGTGAGCGTACAGGTCGCATTGGCCAGCGAAACGCTGGTTTGGGCGGTGGCCGTACAGCCGCCCGGCGAGGTCACGGTCACGGTATAAGTGCCGTTGCTGGCCGGGGTCGTCGTGGGCAGGGTGGGGTTAGCCACCGTGCTGCTGAAACTGTTCGGTCCGGTCCAGCGGTAAGTAGCCCCGGCGAGGTTCTGGCCAACAGCACTCAGGCTGAGTGCGCTGCCTACCGTTGTTTGCCCATTGGGGCTGCTGTTGGTGGCCGTTACCGAGGGCTGCGCCGACACCGTCAGCAAATCCATGCCGGGCGTAGTGGCACTCGGCGTTCCCTCCGCCAGCGGATCGCTACTGACCACGCGCACCTGATAACTACCCGCCGACACACTCACCGGCAAAGTGGCCGTAAGGGGGCTGGTGGCTCCACTGCCGATAGTGGTGGACGTGGCGAAGCTGCCGCCCGGTGCCGAAAGTTCAACCCGGAAGACATTACCCGGGTTGAAACTTCCCGTTGTCGAGAACGGTACGCTCAGGCTGCTGCCGGTACAGACCGTAGTCTGGCTGAGCGCGCCCGTCTGAATGCGAGGACCGTCGATGGACACCAGCACACGGGCGGTGGTCTGGCATCCGCCAGCATACGTTGCCGTAACGGTGTAGTAGCCACTCATGCCGGGCGTTACGCCGATGCGATTAAATGTTGCCCCGGGAGCCGTGAAGCCTGCGGGGCCCTGCCAGGCAAAAGTTGGTGCGTTAATGGCCGTTGCCGTCAGCGAAAGCGTCTGTCCGTACGTCAGACTGGCCTGCCCGCTAATGACAGGCAGTGGATTGACAAAGATTTGGACAGTCAGCGAACGATCACTATCAATTCCGTTTTGCTGGCAAACCGCGTAGTAGCTGGCCGTAGCGGTGGGCGTGATGGAGAGCGGGGAGCCGGTTCGAAAACTGAGCCGCAACGGATTTAACTCAGTATTTTACCGAATATCCGCGAACCACCGCTTTAACTTAGCGGGTGGATAGCCCACACCCCACAGGAAGCCGATGGCCAGAAAAATGCCGTTTGCTTTCCAGAAACCCCACTTCGCCACGCGCCGGTCCGACGATTCGACCACGCGGTTTACCTGCCGCACGCGCCCGAACCGCACCATCCGAATCAGCAGGTCGGCTTCTTCCATGATTGGCATCGCGTCGGTATAGCCCCCAACTGCAAGAAACTGATTGCGACGACAAAAGATGGCCTGATCGCCAAACAGCAGCCGCGCCCCCCGGAAAAAGAGGTGTGGCCGAAACAGCAGCGGAGCGTAGTACGTCTTGATGTAATTGTGAAACGAGGTGAGCCACTGCGTACTGTGCGGGCCGCGCATGAGCGACACAAACCCGCCCGCCACAATGCCAGGGTCGGCCAGAGTCCGGCACATCACGCGCAGAGCATCGTTGGGCAGGGTGGTGTCGGCGTGGAGGAAGCAAAGGATGTCGCCACTGGCTTCGGTAGCTCCGGCGTTCATCTGGCAGGCGCGGCCCGTTTGCTGGCACTGCACAATCTTTAGTGAGCGAAAGCAAGGGCGCATAGCCTCGGCCAGCAGGATGGTCTGATCGGTACTACCCCCATCGGCAATGATGATTTCGGCGGGTTCGGGATGCAGTCGCTGTAGTAACCGTAACGTTCGCGGCAGGTCCTGCGCTTCGTTCAGGGTTGGAATGATAATGGACACGCTCGACATGCGGCAGTGGGTAGATCGACCCGATGTTGTCGGTTAGAGAGTAGGCAATTTGTCGGCAAGTTGGCCAATAGTCAACGTATTATTGGTCAATTTGCTGACTGATTAACGTCTTACCCCCTGCCCCGTGTTTAAATTTCTGCCCAACGTTCTGCTCAAACAACTCTACACGCGCAACAGCCTGCGCAACACACCCGGCGGCTTTAGCTTCTCGCTCAAAAACCGCCTGTCCGAGGCCCGTTTCACTGGTCTCGAACGCGCCCGCATCGACGGTCTCGATTACCCCGCCGATGCGTTTGTGCTGGAAACCGACGCGGGGCAGGTAACCGCCGTTGCTGACATTTCTGCGCAGCAACCGCTGGCCTTTCCCCTGCGCCGGTCGGTACGGGTGCGGGCTACGGCGCAACCGCTGAAACCGGGCAGGCACACACTCGAAATTACGCTGAATACGCAGCCGTTCGGTACCATTACGCTAACCGTCGAAGATGAACTGCAACCCGATGGACCTACGACCCCCAAATCTGAACAGCCCGCTATTCCGCGCGACAATGCCAACGATTACAGCTCCGAAGCCATTGGCAACCGGCAGCAGTTTCTGCGTGAGTTTACTCAAACCCAGCCTCAACACCTGACGCAGTACTCGTTCGACCCCGCTGTGATGCAGGGCAAGTGCGAAAACTTTGTGGGCGTGGCGCAGGTGCCCATCGGTCTGGCCGGACCCCTGCGCATCAACGGCGAACACGCGCAGGGCGATTTTCTGATTCCGATGGCTACCACCGAGGGTACACTTGTGGCGAGTTACAACCGGGGTATGAAACTCATCAACGCCAGCGGGGGCGTGTTGTGTACCGTGCAGGACGAGGCCATGCAGCGCGCGCCGGTGTTTCAGTTTGCCGACGCCCGGCAGGCCCGCGACTTCGTCCGCTGGATTGAAGCACATCAACCCGAACTGACCCGTGAAGCCGAAAGTACCTCGCGCTTTGCCAAACTCCGCTACGTAGATGCCTACCTGAACGGGCGGTTTGCGTTCCTGCGCTTCGGGTATTACACGGGCGATGCCGCCGGTCAGAACATGGTCAGTAAGGCCACACTGGCGGCCTGTACCTATATTCTGGAGGCATTCTCGACCGAAACGAACAGTCAGATCGAGCATTTTTTTCTGGAGTCGAACATGGCGACGGACAAGAAACCGTCGCAGATCAACGTGCTGAACACGCGGGGTAAGCGCGTAACGGCGGAGGTAACAATTCCGCGCGAGCTGCTTATTCGCGAGTTGCAGGTGGAGCCGGAGCAGCTCGTGCGCCACGCCCGCATTGGCGATGTGGGGGCGCAACTGGCCGGCACCAACAACAACGGGCTGCACTCGGTCAACGGGCTGGCTGCGCTGTTCATTGCCACCGGTCAGGACGTAGCCTGCCTGGCCGAATCGTCGGCGGCCATCACCTATTCGGAGATTCTACCCAACGGCGATTTGTACGGTTCCGTTACACTGCCTTCGCTCATCGTTGGCACCGTTGGGGGTGGTACCGGCCTGCCCACCCAGCGCGAATGCCTGGAATTGATGGATTGTTACGGCGATGGTAAGGCGAATAAACTGGCCGAAATTATGGCCGGAGTGGTTGTGGCCGGGGAGTTATCCCTCGCAGCCGCCATCTCCTCGCTGGACTGGGTATCGAGCCACGACGCTACGCGGGGTTAACGCACAGGACGTTCCAATTCCTGGGTGATGAGGAGTGGAAAATTAGAAAAGCAGTTATTTTTGAGAAATGATAGTAATACTATCCTTTCTCAAAAATAACTCATTCCTTTGTGGCATTAACTGACACGCACAATGGAAAAAACACCCATCACAGTAGCATACGGAGACGGTATCGGTCCCGAAATTATGCAGGCCACCCTCGATATTCTTCAGGCGGGCGGTGCACAACTCGACATCGAAACCATCGAAATTGGCGAGAAGGTCTATCTCAGCGGCAATTCGGCGGGTATTGCGCCTTCGGCCTGGGAGTCGCTACGGCGGACCAAAGTATTTCTCAAAGCACCCATCACCACACCACAGGGGGGCGGCTTCAAAAGCCTGAACGTAACCACCCGCAAGGTATTAGGCCTGTTTGCCAACGTGCGGCCCTGCGTAGCTTACGCGCCCTTTGTCAGCACCAAACACCCTAAAATGGACGTGGTGATTGTGCGCGAAAACGAAGAAGATCTCTATGCCGGTATCGAACACCAGCAAACGCAGGAAGTGGTACAGTGCCTGAAACTTATTTCGCGGCCCGGCACCGAAAAAATCGTTCGCTATGCCTTCGAGTACGCCCGCGCCTACGGTCGCAAAAAAGTGACCTGCTTTACCAAAGACAATATTATGAAGCAGACCGACGGGCTGTTTCATAAAGTATTCGACGAAGTAGCCACCGAATATCCAGACATCGAAAACGAACACTGGATTGTTGATATCGGCGCGGCCAAACTTGCCGATACCCCCGAAATCTTCGATGTGATTGTAATGCCAAACCTCTACGGCGATATCCTCTCCGACGTGGCCGCTCAGATTGCCGGATCGGTAGGTCTGGCGGGCAGCTCGAACATTGGCGAAGAAGTGGCCATGTTTGAGGCCATTCACGGGTCGGCACCGCGCCGGGCGGGTCAGAATCTGGCCAACCCGTCGGGTCTGCTGCTGGGATCAATCATGATGATGGTGCACATTGGGCAGAACGACGTGGCTGAGCGGGTACACA